>CAJFVT010000133.1 GCA_904420525.1 uncultured Clostridia bacterium
AAAATAGCCTAACTGCTTCTCGTCTGCACTGTATAGCTCTATAATATACCCTGCCGTTATATCAAAACTGCATACAGTATCATAAGGACATATGAATTTATACCAGTCTATATCACCTGCATATTCGACAGCTTGCGTCGCCCTTACCCCAATACTGATATCGTCACCCGTCCACGGTTTATTTATATCGTTATTTATACTATCGTCGATCAGCATCGGCTCGGTGACTCTCAGTCTCGTTCCTCGGCCGAGCTGTCCTGAACCATCATTGCCCCACGCTGCAACAGTTCCATCATTTTTCAAGACTAAAGCATGACCATATCCTGCCGATATACTCTCAGCACCGTCTATACTCATTATCGCTGTAGGATAATTTCCTGAGCCGCTTTCAAGATCTCCAAGCTGATTATCCTTATTTGCTCCCCACACGGTAATTATCCCGCTGTTTCCTATTGACAGACAATTGTTTTCTCCCGCTGCAAGCGACTTTACACCGCTCATGGTTTCAAGCAGTTCCGGCGCATAACTATTTCGATCCTCACCCAACTGGCAATAATTATTATACCCCCAAGTCATTATCTCTCCTGAATATGTAAGCGCTGCGGCATGGTTCATCCCTACAGCTATTGATTTTATATTTTGAACCGGTACCTCAATAGGTATATTTGTTTTAAAAACTGAACCGATCCCCATTAAATGTCCGGCTCCGTTAACTCCCCATGCCATTACTGTGCCGTCCTCCATAACTGCAAAATTTGTATAATATCCTGCCGCTATTGCTTTTACATTTGTGAGACCATCTACTTGCACAGGAACACAGCTGTTTGTATATGTGCCGTCACCAAGCTCACCGTTTTCATTTTTTCCCCAAGCATAAACAGTGCCGTCCTCCTTCAATGCAATACTGTGATAAGCTCCTGCCGCTACTGCTTTTATATCTGTAAGCCCTTCTACCTTAACCGGTGTTAAACGTGTGTTTTTACTGCCATCACCCAGTTCTCCGTATACATTATAACCCCATGCATATACATTGCCTTCTTCGTCGACCGCAAGACTATGATAATATCCCGCTGCAGCTGTTTTTATCTTTGGCAGTCCTTCCACGTGTACAGGCACATCGTTATCAACTGTTGTTCCATTGCCAAGCTGACCATGTGAATTATATCCCCATGTCATAACGTTGCCGTCTTTCTGTACCGACAGGCTATGGTAATATCCGGCGCACACCATCGCAGTTTCTGTCAATCCATCAACATCCACCGGCTCACCGATGCTCTTGTTATCTAATCCTGTTTGAAATTTATCATTTGCTCCCCACGCATATATGTATCCGTCTGCCGTGACCGCCGCTGTATGTCTCCCTCCGGCACTTACCGACACTGCCCCTTCCAGCCCGGATGCTTTTACGGGAATACATCTCAACGCTGTCGTTCCATCACCAAGTTGACCGTAAGCGTTATCACCCCAGCAGTATACCTCGCCTGAAAGCGTAACTGCTGCCGTATGCGATTCTCCAAGCGATATGTCCATGATTTCAGACAGTCCGCTAAGCTGTACAGGGACATTGCTGGGAACCTGTGTACCGTTTCCAAGCTGTCCCGCCGAATTATCACCCCATGTATAAGCTGTTCCGGCACTATTTATTAAGGCAGTATTATTGAGCCCTGCCGATACGCTCACTGCATTATCTATTTCCTCAATTTTTACGGGTTTTTGTTTTTGTGCTGATACACCTATTCCAAGCTGTCCATAAGTATTGTCTCCCCAGACATACACGCTTCCATCTGCTGTTACCGCAGCAGAATGACTTCCGCCTGCTGCAATATCTATTACACCAGACAGTTCTATTTCTTCCGGATTTAGTTTTTCTGCTTTATCCCCTGTCCCTAACTGACTGCGGTTATTATTCCCCCACATATACACAGACCCATCCATAGTAAGAGCCGCTGTATGCAGCCTTCCGGCACTTATCTTCACTACATTTGTAAGATTTTTTACTTGTACCGGAGAATATTCATTATCACCTTTTGCGCCTGTTCCAAGCTGTCCATATGCATTATCGCCCCATGAATACACAGTCCCGTCATTTTTTACCGCAAACGCATGATATGGTCCCGCGGCAACAGCGATTATATCGCTCAAGCCCATGATCTGCCGGGGCGTCCTTTCCTGTTCGTTCGTGCCGCTGCCAAGCTGTCCATATTCGTTGTTACCCCAGCTCCATACGCTTCCGTCCGCTTTCAATACTATTGTGAAATCCTTTCCGGCAGCTATCTGCACATTGTTTAAGGTTGAAAAAAGCTTTAATTCTTCGTTTTCGTCCGCCGCCGACTGTTCAAGTCCCAATTGCTCGAAAGCTGCCGCTTCTGTCTGTCGCTCTTCCGCTCCCTCATTATAAGCCCCCATTGCCACTGACGCCGGCGCCAATACCGTACCTATCAGCATTACTTCTATTATTTTTTGTTTTAACTTTTTCATTCTTCCGCCCCTTTACGTAAAATTATTCAAAATTTTAATAATATATCACATTTAAACCTTATATTATTGTAATTACCATAATTTTATCATACATATCCGGCCGATACAATCATAAAATTTTGACATATTGTTAATATTTTTACCAGTTTCAAAATTATCTGTAAAAAAACTTTGAATTTTATCGAAAAGTTCTATTGTCAAAACAAACTATTTGATATATAATTAAAAAGACTTTTGACAGAAGGGATGTATTTTATGGAAAATTCAAAAGAAACAAATCCGCTTGGCTATGAAAAGCTTCCGGTATTGCTTAGAAAATTTGCAGTGCCAAGTATCATAGCAATGCTCGTCAGCTCGCTTTATAATATCGTTGATCAGATATTCATAGGGCAGGGAGTCGGATATCTAGGCAATGCCGCAACAAATGTCGCCTATCCTCTCGTTACGATATGTCTTGCCATTGCGCTTCTTATAGGCATAGGCAGCGCTTCGAGATTTTCACTTTACCTCGGAGCCGGAAAACAGGACAAGGCCGCGGGTGTTGCTGGCAACTCTATATGCCTTATGGTGCTTTGCGGCATAGTATATACCGCTGTTATCTTAATATTTCTGCGTCCTCTGCTGCGCGCATTCGGCGCGACAGATGAGGTTATGCCGTATGCTGTAAGCTATACAAGCATAACCGCGATAGGTATGCCGTTTCTTATAATAACTAATATAATGAGCAACATGATCCGCGCAGACGGAAGCCCGAATTACTCTATGGTATGCATGCTTATAGGCGCTGTTATAAACACTATCCTCGATCCCGTGTTTATATTTATATTTGATATGGGCGTTGCAGGAGCTGCATGGGCAACTATAATCGGTCAGTTTGTGTCATGCATATTTGCTTTAAGATACGCTTTTCATTTTAAGCATATCTCACTCCGGCGTAAGCATATTCATCTCAGTATTCATGAAAGCATACAGACTGCGACGCTTGGCATGAGCAGCTCACTCAATCAAGTTGCGATAACTCTGGTTCAGATCGTACTTAACAATTCACTTACCTATTACGGCGCGCTTTCTGTCTACGGAAAAGATATACCGCTTGCTGCATGCGGTATAGTCATGAAGACAAACGCAATACTGCTAGCTATAGTGATAGGGATATCACAGGGAACTCAGCCTATAGTCGGCTTCAACTACGGAGCACAGCAGTACGATCGCGTCAGAAAGATATACCGTCTGGCAATATTATGCAATCTTATTATATCATTCATAGGCTGGGGATTATTTCAATTCTTCCCGAGACAAATACTTTCGATATTTGGCACCGGTGATGCGCAGTATTTTGAATTTTCAATAAGATTTATGCGTATATTCCTGTTTATGGCCTTCCTGAACGGAGTACAAGTCATATCGTCAAACTTTTTCTCCGCGATCGGCAAGCCTCTAAAAGGACTGCTGCTGTCGATGACACGTCAGGTATTTTTCCTTATACCCCTCATACTCTTACTGCCCAGAATTATGGGAGGCATCGATGGAGTACTTTTTTCAGGACCGATCGCTGATCTCGTAGCCTTTATCGTGACCTCAATATTTATACTTAACGAAATGCATACCATAAAGGAACTTGATAACAGAAAAAAAGCAAACCTATAAAAAAAGCGGCTATAGCAAAGCTCAATGAGTTTTGCCATAGCCGAACCATAAATTTCTCTTTATATCAATAATTCTCCGCTCTTACCTCGAAGAAGCTCTGCGGATGCGCGCATACCGGGCATACCTGCGGCGCTTTTTTGCCTATCACAAGATGTCCGCAGTTTCTGCACTCCCACATCGTCTCCTCAGCCTTTTCAAATACCTGCTGCATTTCAACATTGTTCAAAAGCGCAAGGTATCTTTCCTCATGGGTCTTCTCTATAGCCGCTACCATACGGAACTTAGCCGCAAGAGCCGTGAAGCCTTCCTCCTCAGCTGTTTTTGCAAAGCCTGCATACATATCCGTCCACTCATAATTCTCACCGGCAGCTGCCGCCTTAAGATTTTCAGCTGTGTCACCCAGCAGCCCCAATTCCTTGAACCAAAGCTTGGCATGCTCCTTTTCATTGTTCGCAGTGTCTAAGAACAATGCCGCGATCTGCTCAAATCCGGCCTTCTTTGCAACACTCGCAAAATAGGTATACTTATTTCTTGCCTCACTCTCACCCGCGAATGCAGCCATCAAATTCTGCTCTGTTTTTGTTCCAGCGTATTTGTTTGCCATTGTTTTCTCCTTTCAATACCCCGGCTTTAGGGGACTCCGCCTCTGTTCTACTTCTGTTATTATATTAACATATTGCTGTTGATTTGTCAATAGATAAAAAACAATAATTATTATTATTTTTATCTTTTATTATTTATTATTTGAATAATTCTATAAAACTATGCAAAAAAGACGCATTCTGCTGAATACGTCTCTTTGTATATATGTGTATATTAATCCACAAGCTCAAGAATAGCCATCTGAGCACCGTCACCGCGGCGTTCGCCAAGCTTGTATATTCTTGTATAACCGCCGTTTCTGTCAGCGTATTTCGGAGCGATCTCACTGAACAGCTTTGTCACTACATCCTCTTTTGTGATGTATGCCAAAGCCTGACGGCGTGCAGCAAGAGTACCCTTCTTACCAAGAGTTATCATCTTTTCTGCCATACTTCTTGTCTCTTTAGCCCTAGTAACAGTTGTTGTCATCTTTCCGTTCTCCAGGAAGCTTGTTACCTGATTGCGGAGCAATGCTCTTCTCTGATCTGTGGGCATTCCCAATTTTCTTGTTCCCGGCATAACCGTTCCTCCTTAATCTTCTTCTTTCTTAAGGTAAAGACCTAATCCATTCAACTTATTGATTACTTCTTCAAGCGACTTTCTTCCGAGGTTTCTTACCTTCATCATGTCCTCCTCGGACTTGTTCGTAAGATCCTCTACTGTATTTATCCCTGCACGCTTCAAACAATTATATGAACGAACCGACAGATCCAGCTCCTCGATAGTCATCTCAAGAACCTTCTCCTTTTTGTTCTCTTCCTTCTCTACTATGATCTCTGTATTCTTAGCATCCTCTGAAAGATCTACAAAAAGCATGAGCAGCTCATTCATTATTTTTGCGGCGAGCGAAACAGCGTCATCGGGCTTGATCGTACCGTTTGTCCATACCTCAACGGTCAGCTCCTCACGGTCTGTGTACTGTCCGACTCTGACATTGTCCACCGTATAGTTGACCTTCGTCACCGGAGTGTAGATCGAATCTACCGGGATAACGCCTATTACCGGCTGAAGCTCAGCCTTGTTCCTCTCTGCCGAAACATAACCTCTGCCCTTTGACAGTGTTATCTCGGCATAGAGCCTTGCATCCGAATTCAGCGTAGCGATATGCAGATCAGGGTTGAATATCTCAACATCACTATCGCATTTGATGTCGCCGGCTGTGATCTCCTGTGCGCCCTTTGCATCGATATAAACAGTTTTAACTCCATCGCCATGAAGCTTGATAGCCATCTTTTTAATATTGAGAATTATTTCGGTCACATCTTCAACCACACCCGGAACTGTGGAAAACTCATGCTGTACACCATCGATCTTTATCGAGGTCGCAGCGGCGCCGGGCAGTGATGACAGCAAAATCCTTCTGAGTGAATTGCCGAGCGTTGTGCCGTAGCCGCGCTCCAGCGGGCCTACGACAAAGCGTCCGTATTTTCCGTCCTCACTCAATTCCGCACACTCAATATTAGGCTTTTCCATTTCTATCATATCGGAACCCTCCTTCTTAACTTTAACTGACCAGCAGTAGGGTCAATCTAAAACTTATTTCATATCCACTTACCGAGGGTAACGTGTAATCGTCTTATGCCGCAGCATGACCGGAATGTATAACACGATATACATTCCGATGCGGTGTGTTTTATTATTATTTTGAATAAAACTCGACGATAAGGTGTTCCGCTACATCATAATCAATATCATCACGATCTGAAAGCTGTAGCACTCTTCCTTCAAGCTTGTTTCTGTCCATGCTGAGCCACTTCGGGATAACTCTCTTCTCGTTCTGCTCAACTATCTCCTTTATTCTCGGCGATGACTTGCTCTTCTCTCTTACTGAGATAACATCGCCCGGCTTAACGAGGTATGACGGAATATCTACCTTTTTGCCGTTTACAAGGATGTGCGCATGATTTACCAGCTGACGCGCTTCCTTACGTGTATTCGCAAGACCGAGTCTGAATACTACATTGTCAAGTCTTGATTCAAGTATCTGGAGCAAATTCTGACCGGTGATACCCGCCTGCTTATTTGCCATCTCATAATATTTTGCGAACTGCTTTTCAAGAATTCCGTATATGAACTTGACCTTCTGCTTTTCGTTGAGCTGTATGCCGTACTCCGACTGCTTTCTTCTCGACTGCTTCGGGTTTCTTCTTGTGCTCTTGTCGTATCCCATAACCGACGGTTCAATGCCAAGAGTTTTACATCTCTTAACTATCGGCTGCATATTTCTTGCCATGCTTTTAACCTCCTATACAAATCACTAATCAGACTCTTCTTCTCTTCGGCGGTCTGCATCCGTTATGCGGAATCGGTGTAACATCCTTGATCATCGTTACACTGAGACCTGTTGCCTCAAGAGCTCTTATAGCTGCTTCACGGCCTGCGCCGGGGCCCTTAACATAAACCTCAACGGTTTTCATGCCGTGCTCCTTAGCTACCTTAGCCGCTGTTTCTGCTGCTGTCTGTGCCGCAAACGGAGTGCTCTTTCTTGAACCTCTGAAGCCAAGACCGCCTGCGCTTGCCCATGAAATTGCATTTCCGGCAGTATCTGTGATTGTAACTATTGTATTATTAAAGGTTGAGCGGATATGAGCTGCACCCTTTTCAACGTTTTTTCTGTCACGGCGACGTGTGCGTGTCGCTTTCTTTGCTACCTTAGCCATTTACGAGTCCCTCCTTAATTATTTCTTCTTACCTGCTATGGTCTTTGCCGGACCTTTGCGGGTTCTTGCATTATTCTTTGTATTCTGTCCTCTTACAGGAAGGCCCTTTCTGTGTCTGATGCCTCTGTAGCAGCCTATTTCCATCAGACGCTTTATGTCTAAGGCAACCTGTCTTCTCAGATCACCCTCAACCGTATATTCTCTGTCAATCGTTTCACGAAGGGAGTTGATCTCTGCGTCTGTAAGGTCCTTTATCCTTGTATCCGGATTGATGCCGTTCTGAGCCAGTATCTTCTGACTGCTCTTCAGGCCTATTCCGTAGATATAAGTAAGACCGACTTCAACTCTCTTGTCTCTCGGTAAATCAACACCTGCTATTCTTGCCATACTTTTCTACACCTCCATAAAGATATCATCAAAAAAT
>CAJFVT010000134.1 GCA_904420525.1 uncultured Clostridia bacterium
ACATCACCTCAAATAGATTATATCATATTTAAAGCGATATGTATTTTAAATTTTGTTTACAATTTGTTTACTCATTCAAAAACCCTGGGAAAATTCAGCATTTATTCATGAATAAAAGTTTTCGTTCAAATTAACACTTGAAATCATGACCAAGTAAGCGTATAATAGAAACTGTATACTTTAACTGAAAGGACAGAGCTTATGAATAAGATCAATGAAAACAAAACGTACTCATTTATGGGCAACGTTGCGATCATCCTTTTTGCACAGATAATGGTCAAGGTATTGGGCCTTGTTTACCGCATGGTGATAACCAATATAGATGGGTTCGGGGACATCGGGAACGGATTTTACAACGCCGGCTTTCAGGTATATACTGTTTTGCTTGCGATCTCATCAGTAGGCATCCCGAACGCTATAGCTAAAATGGTGGCCGAGCGCGCTACGCTCGGCGATTACAGAGCCGCTCACCGCATTTTCAAGACCGCATTCACTCTGTTTGCCGCAATAGGACTTGTATGCGCCGCTATCCTTTATCTGGGTGCTGATTTCATCGCTGTACATATCGTAAATATGGACGGCGCACAATATGTTATGAGAGCGCTGGCACCCTCTATATTCTTCGTCTGCGTTTCATCAGTCATACGCGGATATTTTCAGGGACTGAACGATATGAAAGCCACCAGCTTTTCACAGATGCTTGAGCAGGTGTTCAAATGCGGTCTCACCGTCGTTCTCGTGCTTCTGACAGTCGGGACTATGCCCGGCATAATGCAGCTGTTTACACGTATAACGATGCTTTATAATGACGCGACAGGTTCATCCTCTACTCCGCCTGAAATAATGGCGGCATGGGCAAATGCCGCAAGCTCTATATCGACAATGATCTCGTTCGCATACCTTATCCTGTTCTATATGCGCAGAAAAAAGGGGCTCGACGAGAAGATACGCCAGTCCGCTGTCTCAGATCTGAAAACCTCGACAGGCAGGCTCATGCGCTCGATACTGATGCTCTCCATCCCGATATCGCTTGCATCCATCATAACCGCTGTAAACAGGGTGGTGGATCTTGCAACGATAACACGAGGCATTGAAGCGGCATTTGCCGATATGATACCGGCCCGCGGCGGAGCAGCGGCGATATTCAATCCTACAGCAGAGCAGCTCAACAGCGAGGCTACAGCTCTTTCGGGAATGCTTTCAAAGAGCGACACACTGTTCAATATGCCTCTCGCGCTCAACACCGCGTTCGCGACCGTATTGGTCCCATCGATAGCCGGAGCGCTGGCACGCGGCGATAAGAAGGACGCTTCGGGAAAGACCTCGTATTCGTTCCTTATATCGATACTGCTCATTCTTCCATGCGCGATAGGATATATCGTAATGGCACAGCCGCTTTATAACATAATATATCCGGCAGCCTCCGACGGAGCCGATCTTCTTGCTCTTATGTCTGTCGCACTGATATTCAGTGCTCTGACACAGACTCTTACCGGCGCGCTTCAGGGAATAGGCAAGGTATATATACCGGCTATAGGTATACTCGCCGGATGTGTGTGCAAGGTGATACTCAACCTTCTTCTGATACGCATTCCTTCAATAAATATATACGGCGCGGCAATATCATCGATAGCATGTCAGCTCGTGGCGTTTCTGATCAACTTCTTCGTGCTTATACGGTTCATACCGCTGCATCTGACATTTACTAAATATGTGGCAAAGCCTCTTACCGCAGGGGTCATTATGGGCGGCGCTGCCGCGGGAGTGTACAGGCTGCTGTACTGGCTGCTGGGAGGCACAGGCTACACCGCCAACCTGGTCGCGGCGCTCGCATCGATAGCTGTCGCAGCCGCCTTGTATATAACGCTTATACTCGTTATGAAAACGATGAGCAAGGAAGACATACTGCTTCTTCCCGCAGGCGGAAAGATCTATGCCGCACTTTCCAAACTCGGACTTTACAAATAAACTAAAAAAGATTGACCGGTGCGGGCGATCCCATACCGGTCAATCTTTTTTATTATTCCTCTATCACAGCCGCATTGGACCCTGCATATACAGGTATCTCATACGAAAGCGACGCTTCCGGGAACTGCGCTATCATTTTTTCGATTATAACTGCCTGCTTTACTGCCCAGCCTATATCAGTAGCATACATGTGCTCTCCCGGATTATCCGGATTCCAGCGCATCTTATACAATGTGTTCTGTCTGCCGTCCGCAGCGTTTATATAATACTCGCTTATCCATGCCGCTCCGCCTATTATCGCCGCTTCAGGGCTGGTCCAGCCCTCCTTATAGGCCTTCTGGGATCCCGAGGCAAGCGCACTGTTATCATACGCTGCTATGCCGTACATATTGTACACCGTCTGTCCGTTTACCTCAACGCCTGTCGAGAGCTGAGAGGTACCGTTCCCCGTTTCAAGACACGCATGGGCTACAAGATATATCTCGCTTATATTATAGGTCTGTGCCGCCTCGATAAATGCTGCCGCCTGACCGCGGAGTATGCCCTTGTCCTCCAGATACGCATTGAGCGCCTCCTCGCTTACTCCGTTATAGTGAGACAGGTCGAGGAACTGGTATTTATAAGCTCCCGCGCAGAACTCGTTAGGATCAAGATATTCTTTTGTCTCTTCAAGCGATGCATATACCTCTCCCGAGCCTGTATTGTTCTTCGGCGGCGGATTGAGCGTCATCTGCAGCTGAGCCATCTCATCCAGCGTCATATTATATGTGGTATAGCTTACGCCGCCCTCAGCTGCGTATGTCTGATTCATATCCAGGAGATTTCCCTGCGCCGCTGAGGTCCCGCTTACTGTTATCTCTACCGTGTCCGATGGTCCGTCAGCGCTCGCAGCCGTTATAACGGCCGTTCCCGCGCCTATAGCCCTTACACGCCCCGTCTGGCTTACCGTTGCGACAGACGGATCGCTGGATGACCATTGGACCGTCTTGTTCCTTGCGTTCGCAGGGAGTACAGATACGGCGGCGATCCAAGTCTCACCCTTATTAAGTCTTATATCCTCCTTGTTCTGTATCGTTACCGATTCAGCCTTTATTACCTCGTTTATAACATTTACAAAGCATTTGCCTGTATAACCGCCGTCCGTCGTTCTTGCTACCACCTCGGTCATACCTGTGTTCACAGGCTTGAGCCTGCCCGTCTGATCCACCTCGACTATATCCGTATCCTTTGAATACCACTGGACTGCCGTGTTTGACGCGTTATCCGGAATGATCTCCGAGGCCAGCCTTACGCCCGTATCTGTAGTGTACAGATTGATAGTGCTTTTCTGAAGAAAAAAGCCCTCGACCGGCTGGACCACTCTAACGTATGCCTTGGCATTTTCACCGGTATATTCGTTTGTGACCGTTATTTCCGTGCTTCCCGGATTTTTCGCGCTGATGCTGCCGTCCTCGCTCACCTCTGCGACCTCTGTATTTGAGGAGGAATATTCAAGCGTTCTGTCGCTCAGCGTCACAGGATATATAACGCCGCTCAGTTTTTCCTCCGCTTCCTCTTCACCCAGCTCTATAGTGGTATCATACCACGACAAAAGTATCCCGGCATTAGGACTGCCGCCCAGAAAAAAATCGCCCTTTTCAATAGGGAACCTGGTCACGACATTTGCCGCTTTTGTTTCTGTATGCTGTCCGTCATTGTATGTTTCAAGTGAATAATACGTAAACATGACCAGCACCGCCGCAAACACCGCCGCCGCGGGTATTATGCGTTTTTTTAAAGGTGCCGGCACATTCAGCTGCTTATGCTCATACATATAAAAATCAATCCTATTCATAAATATAGTCTCTTTATGAAATGCTGATCATATCAGTATTTACTCCTACACTATAATAAAAAAAGGAGGCATTGTCAACCGCCTCCCTTTATAATTTAAAATTTGTTTACGTTTTATTTGACTGTTTATTTACAAACCTATTTACTATATACTCGTTTGCCTTATTTTCAAGGGAATCATCCAGCTCAGTCAATCCGGACATATCCGGATATTTTCGCTTCAGCGCATTTGTTAGTATATAGTCGCACAGCCTTGGGTTTTTGGGAAGAAGCGGTCCATGCAGATAAGTCGCAATAACGTTTTTATATACCACGCCCTCACAGCCGGAGTTCTCATCATTCCCATTTCCGTAAAGAACGCGTCCGAGAGGCTTATGCGGGCCTATAAACGTTCTGCCGCCGTGATTCTCGAACCCGACCACTGTGCCTGCAAGCTCTGTTTCCAGCACTATGTTCCCGATCAGCCTCGTCTTCCCCTGCTCTGTATAAATATCAAGTATGCCCAGCCCCTCTATAGTTTCGTCCTCAAGCCTGTAATACCTGCCCAAAAGCTGATATCCGCCGCACACGGCAATTATCGTTCCGCCGTTTTCGGCAAAAGCCTTAAGCTCATCTCTGTGCTCAAGGAGCCTTGAGCATACTATCTTCTGCTCCCTGTCCGAGCCTCCGCCGAGAAATACTATGTCCGTATCCTCAAGTGAAAAGCCCTCGTCCTCACAGGTGCAGCTGATGACCTCCGCTCCTATCCCGCGCCAAAGCAGCCTGCGCCTCAGACACTCTATGTTGCCCCTGTCGCCGTAAAGATTGAGCAGATCGGGATACATATGCACGATCTTAAGCTTCATTTCACTCATGGCCTTTTCCTCCCTCCAGTGCCTTTAAAACCGCCTCAGTCGGATAAAGCGCCGTATAATTCACAAGGATATAAACAGCCTCGCAGTCGTCAGAAAGCGCAGAAAGGACCGCCTTTTTCATACTGTCTGTCATCATATCCACATCTATCCCTGCGTATTTGAATCTAAGGCTTATATCATATACCCTTATGCCTGTGGTTATCAGCCTGTTCAGATCATCGTTCTTTATTTTATGAAAATCTACGTCCCAAAGCCATGAAACATCACGCCCGTCATTTGCCAGATCATTTATCGCTATTATTACATCCTTTTTACGGTCATCCGTATTGACCGTAGCGATCGCCTGATTAAATCCTGCCGGATTTTTTGACAGGCTCAGTATCACAGGCTTATTGAAGCTGAACTCCTGCATCCTGCCGATCTGCGGCTTGTAATTTTCAAGCAGCCGTCCGAAATCGCCTGTACCCTCGCCAGCCATATCCAGCGCGGCATATACAGCGGCAAGATTATAGATGTTATAAAAGCCCTTATAGTTTACCTCCATTCTTTCACCGTTGACAGTAAATCTCATCGGAGTCTTAAGAGATACGTTTCTCACGTCATAATCCGGCTCAGGACGGCTATAGCCGCACTTCGGGCATGAAAAATCGCCGAGCTGGCTATAGTGATAATACTCATACTGCAGTTCCTCACCGCATATAGGGCAGAACCGTCCCTCCTTGGTGTCGTCCACCTGCGGCAGCACCTTTTCCGAGATGCCGTAATAAACAGGCTCCGCTCCCTCACAACGCCCGAACTGGACGCAAAGCGGATCATCCGCGTTGAGAACGATCTTGACCCCGTTGGTTTCAGCTATAGCGCGCTTTAAAATATTTATCGTTATGTCTATCTCGCCGTAACGGTCAAGCTGGTCGCGGAATAAATTCGTTATTATCATTATATCCGGCTTTACCTGCCTGAACACTATAGGCGTGTATGCCTCATCTATCTCAAGACACGCATAATCGGCGCTCAGCCGCCCGAAGATATCCGCCTCCTGTATATAAGCAGTGGCGATGCCGCTCAGCATATTTGCCCCCAAACGGTTGCAGAGCACCCTATATCCCTTTGCCTCAAGCGCAGAGCACATAAGATTATTTGTAGTCGTTTTTCCGTTCGTTCCGCAGGTAACGATGACCTTCTTTTTTACTCTTTTATTTATATCACTGACAAGCGCCGGATATATCTTGAGCGCAAACGCCCCCGGACTCGCCGTGGACTTTTTCCCGGCAAGCCTTCCGGCTGCCGTGAGCAGCTTTCCCGCCCAAATCGCAATAAGCCTTCTCATACGTCAGTCCTTTCGGTATCAGTAATTCATTATTCTGATCTGACCCTTTGTAGAGGTCAGATTGTTTGTGTCACATTCATAGGTGATGCCGTACATATCCTCCGCTGTATACGAAACTATATAATCGCCGTCATCCAAAAGCTTCTCGGTTACCTTGGCTCCGCCGAAGCCTATCCTTATCTTTGAGCCTTCAACATAGGTACCGTCATTTTTTCCGTACACCTCATATATCGGGATTATAATATCGCCGTTTTTGAGCTCTGTATACTTTCTGTCAGCCATGCCGGAATACGGATCAACTCCCTTCCATAGACCAAGTATATGGTAATCCCCGTAATCCTCCGCCTGCTTTGATCTCGACACCCTTATATTTGTAAGCTCGCCTTCATATACCACCGGTATAGAATATATATCAAAGCAGGTGTTCTGACTGACAAGATACATTGCTACCGGGGTACTGTTTAGCATGGGCAGTCTTCCCGAAAGCTCATAAACATAGCCGCCGGCTGCAGCGTCATATTTTGTGTTATAATCCCTGAACAGATACAGATATCCCTGATGCTCGGAGCTGTACATATAAAAGTTCACTCCGGCGCGCGTTATTATCTCAGGATACGTTGATTTTAAAACGTACTGTCCGGCCATGTCGGACACAGCGCTCATCGTATTCCCCGCGGCCATGTTGCTGTATGCCTCCCATGCGGCACTGTCCTCAAAATGACTGACTCTGCCGTCTATTTCCGTATCAATACAGGTTTTTTCTATAAACTCCATATAGTTCTGGCTCATACAGATATCTCTGTACTTCGACAGCTCCTCCGTGCTGCGGTGACGCGGATAATACACACTAAGCCCGCTCGACATACTATGGTAATCGCTCATGCATTTGTATACCACCACATTATTGATAGCGCTTGCGATATTCGCTGCGGGACTGCCTATCTGCTCAGTTACCACATTTGTAAGCTCGCCTATATCTATGAGATTTGAATATCCCTCCCACTGCGAATTTCCGCCCAGATATTCTAGCTCATTCATGGCGTACGAAACATTCCTCAGACTCTCAACGTCCTCAGCTGCGTTCACCATAACGTCCGCCATGCCGTCAAACGCAAGCGACAGCGTCGTTATCTTTGACAGGTCCGTAACTGCCATTGAAACGAAATCACTTTCCGTTCCCGATGAGCTGTTCTTTACTCCGTCACATATCACCGTGCCTACCTCACTTGCATCCGCTGACGGAGAATTCGATATATATTCAAACAGTCCGCGGTAATCCCAGCCGCTCATAGGCATTATATCCTCAGATGCGACCATATAATCAGCATACAGCGCCAATGCCGATGCTGTTTCCAGATTTGACATAAGACTCGCGTCAAAGCCTATTATATCCAGCCTGCTGCTGAGACGCCCGAGAGCCGTCTTCATTTCATCGAGCGACAAACTGTCAAATTCATTATTCGCATCATACGCCGCACCGCCGAACGGACCTCCGCCATGATCCCATATCACGCCTATATAATTTTCAGCCGGATATGTCTCTATACCCCACTCAAAAAAGCTGTACAGGGTATCACTCTTTCCCATATTTTGTGACGGCTGCTGATTGACCAGCCTGATACCGTTTTTCTGCACCTCAAAATCCTGCAGATAATCGCTGTATATTTCTTCGGTATTCCATTTGCGGCTGCCTCCGGTCTCGATCACGACATTCACATTCTCAGGGAGATCATAGGACATCGAGTTCAGCACCTCACTGGCACGACCGTAATCCTCCTCCAGTGTTGAGCCGCACATGTAGATCATAACAGTCCAGCTTTCGCCAGTCGATGCTCTTCGCTCTACCTCCTCCTGCACAATGAGGCTGTCGCTGCAGCCGCACAGGAATGCCAAAAGCAATACAACAGAGCAAAGCCATGCAAATCTCTTTCTCTTCTTTATAACCATAAAAACCCCTTCGTTAAATACACTTCAGGATACAAAAAATGTATGTATAAACAGTAAAAGGGGCGCCAGGGCATCTCCCGCAATATCGGGAGCTCCCAAGCAGCCCCTTCGCAATATTAAATCATTCAGCTGCCGGTGCGCCAACCGGGCAAGCGCCTGCACAAGCACCACACTCGATACATGTATCTGCATCGATCACATATGCGCTGTCACCCTCTGAAATTGCGCTAACCGGACACTCAGCTGCACAAGCACCGCAGCTGATGCATGCATCCGCATCAATTTTGTAAGCCATAGTTATTACCTCCTGAAGAATTATTACAGACTTTCGTCTACATTGATTATACCACTGATTCACAAGAACTTCAAGAGAAAAATGAAAATAATTTTTATTTTTTTATTCCATTTTTATGATATACTCTCTTTTTGCTAAAGCTCATGCGTCCTTAGGCTTCTGAGCTGCCCTGTTTTTTGCCCTTCCTCTGTAGTATCTCTTTCCGCTGCTTTTTTCCGGCTGCTTTGCATCCTCCTTCTGCTTAGGCTTTTGATCAGGATTCAGCTTCTTTTTGCTCTGAAGATGCTTCTTATGCTCGCGCTTTTTTTGCTGTTTCTCCGTATCCTGTTCATACGCTTCCAGACTTTCCTGCAAAACAGGCTCGCCTGCCTTTTCCCTTGCCGCCGTCTCAGCCTCCTCGCTGTACGGCTCTATCTCCGACACATCGAACTCCTTGTGCTTTACATCATCATCACTGCCGAACCGCACCCACACCCTGCCGCGCAGCAGCGCAACATTAGTGACTGTGCCTACACCATCCGGTGTAACAACGCGCGCCCCTGCCTTGGGTGATTCCGCTATAAGCTCCTCATATGTGTCCTGTTCGTATTTCAGACAGCACATCAGCCTGCCGCACACACCGGATATTTTTGACGGATTGAGCGAAAGCCCCTGTTCCTTAGCCATTTTTATAGACACCGGAACGAATTCATCCAAAAACTGTGAGCAGCACAGGTTGCGCCCGCAGATACCTATAGACCCCAGTGTTTTAGACTCATCTCGAACACCTATCTGTCTAAGCTCTATCCTGGTACGGAATACCGATGCAAGATCCTTTACCAGCTCCCTGAAATCAACGCGTCCGTCCGCAGTGAAATAGAAAAGGATCTTGTTCCGGTCGAAAGCATATTCGACCTCGATAAGCTTCATCTCAAGACCATGCTTCTCTATCTTTTCACAGCATATATCATAGGCCTCTTTTTCTTTTATACGATTTTCATTATGCCTGTCGATATCCTCTTGCGTAGCAAGCCTTAAAACTCCCTTGAGAGGCTTTATAACACTGCTTTCATCTACTTCCCTTATGCCCTGGATAACCTCTCCGAATTCAATACCGCGGCTGGTCTCAACTATGACATGATCTCCTCCGCGTATCTCAAAATCCAGCGGGTCGAAGTAATAAAGCTTCCCCACCGGTTTAAATCTAACACCTACTATTTTAGTCATTGCTCCTACCCTTGTCCTTTTGCTTATTTATCTTTTTCCGCAGCTTCTCAGAGGGCTCTATCACTACGCCGCAAAGCTCGCCGTCCTTATTTCTATACTCGATATACAGCGAATGTTTTTTATTTATGATGCTCTTCCTCATATTCAGCGTTTTTTTCGGGAACGATATGGGCTTATAACCGTAATACAGTCCCTCAATATCGGCGCAGTTCAGCTCCGTCTCTTTATTTCGCTTGCCTATCATACGGTTTATGCGCAGCTTCCCTCCCTTTAGTGAATATGTAAATCTCGCTGTATAGCGCGTAAGAATAAAATATCCAAAAACCACGAATATGATCACCGATATTATTCCGCCTACGAATGCATAGCTGTGGAACACAGCCGTTATAACATAGCAGACAAGATAAAGAAATGCCGCCCACAGCATCGCAAATACAAACTCTTTGCCTCCAGCCGTTATTTCTTCTTTCAACCGGATCCCTCCTATCCCCGGCACATATGCCGGATTCGGTATTTTATATATAGTATAACTCAATACGCTTTTATTGTCAACCGTTATAATATTTTTCAGCGGTTGATCAGTTCAGTTATATTGTTTATTTTTATAGACAGCGTTCCGTCCTCATTCGTTATTATTTCAATATAATCCGGATTCTTATAATACTCCGGCGGGAATGAAAGCTCCACGCCCGTGTCAGTCGAAAGCTTTACATTCGAGGTCATCTTATCTGTTATGTACTTGTTCACCTCAACCAGCTTAGGCACACCCGCTTTTTCGATCTTCTGAACAAATTCCTCACGCATCGACGGAAGCCCCTCAAATACCGTTTCCGCTACCGCGTCCGTGTCAACATATTCATAATTGTTCTCCTCAATGCTCTTTGTGACATACTCCTTTATTCTCGCTGAGGTCTCGATAGTATCCGCTCCGTTTTCAAGCGCTACCTTTTTAGCGATACGCTTCAGTGTATTCGCGCTCTCACGCGGAGAAATCTCATATTCACATTCGAGCAGCAGCTCTGCTATGATATCCACCGTTTCGCCGTCGATCTTATGATTTTTTCCCGCATATCTGACCTCGCAGGTATCCTTATCCACAAACGCGCATTCGGCTATCTTCCTGCTAACCGGCGGAAGTATCGCATAATGGCTTATTATATTGTTAAATATCTGCCCGTCCTCCTGAACGACGGTATGCGTCATACCTGTCTCGCTGTCGCATTTGAGTATCCCTATTATATTTTTATCATTCGTAACGAACTCACAAACGATCACATCGCACGAGCGGGGCTCCTCCTCGGCAGCAGAAGCCTCATACAGCCGTTCTGCCGCATTCTGCGATAGCTGAGCAAAGGTGATATCCCCGGCCGAATACTGATGTATTTTCGCCTTGAATCCGCTTGCTTCCTTGAACTCCGCCGGACGCAGCGATGCCGATTCGTATATTTTTTCTATATGCTTTGTTATGAACGTATTTATCTCGGCATTCTCCACATTGAGAAGCTCATCCGAATATACATTTATCCCTGAGCCAGCGTCAAGGATATGAAGTATGGCCTTTTTTAGTCCGACAATCATCAAATATTATTCCTTTCCTGTTTTCAATAATAAAAAGGGTGCGCCAAAAGCTCTTGTTTTTCAGCGCACTCATCTTCTTGTCATTTTCAGTTTACTATTCTCTTTGCACCCATATAAGTCTGGCTATAGTAACCGCTCTCGATGGTTGAGAACTTTACAACATCGCCTGTACTTGGCGAATGGATCATCATTCCGTCACCGACATACAGACCAACATGAGTCGGCGAACCGCCTGAGCCAAAGTATATAAGATCGCCCGGCTGAAGCTCACTCTTCGAAACGAATGTACCATCATTATCCCACTGTGTATAAGTTGTTCTTGTAAGGCTGTATCCGTTCTGACCGTAAACATACTGAACAAAACCGGAGCAATCGAAGCCCGCGGGGGTAGTTCCGCCCCATACGTACGGAAGTCCCAAGAAACTCTCTGCTGTATCAATAACGCTCTGTATAACCGGATTTGACAACGTATAGTGACTGCTCTGACTGCTGACAGCTGCTGCCGCTGTATATGAATATGTAAAATCTACCGGCAAACTGTATACTTCCGAGCCGTCTCCAAGCACCGCGCCAACGATTATAGAGTAATCTCCCTTCGACAAAGCACTGCTTGTAACCGTTATTGAATTAGTGTCAACATCTTTTAAAAGCACTGCTTTAGCAGAAGAATCTTTAATGATCACATGGTATGACACCGCATCCGTGGTCGCGCTCCACTTTACCTCAAAACTTTCCGTGCTGATATTCGCCCCATTCTCCGGCAAAATGATCTCCGGCATCTGAGCTACCGAATATGATGATGTGCTGAACTGCGAATATGATCTGTTCACACTTACAATGGCCTGCTCTCTTGACGTAGCGTCAAGCGGCTGAAGTGTCGTATCGGTAACACCTGTTATCAAGCCGTAGTTCAATGCTGTGTTTACCGCCGACATCGCCCATGAGCTTACCTCATCTCCGTCTGTAAACTCGCTTACATATGAAGTGTCAGCTCCATCTGCAATGTTGAATACAACCTCACTGGCCGTCAAGGTGCTTACGAGCATCTTCGCCATTTCCTCTCTCGTTACCAGTCTGTCCGGAGTGAACGTATTGTCGTCCGTTCCCTGAACGATACCATAGTTGTAGGCCTGCGCTACCGCTACACTGTCCGTATCGGTAAACGGAGAACCCGCAGGTACGGGTACTGTCTCATTAGTAAGCTTTTTGTACAAATTCATTGCAAGTTCACAGAATTCCTCACGGGTTATGGAATCCTTTAAGTTGTTCGATACAACTGAATATGAAACCAAGCCTGCTTCACTTGCCGCCTGATACCCTGATACGGCCCAGCCACTTAAATCAGCAGCCATTGCCGATGTTCCGAGCACTGCAGCTAATGAAATTGCACTGAGAATCATTTTCTGTACGATTTTCATAAAGAATCAATCTCTCCTTTTCACCTCCGGCTGCTGCCGAAGGATTTTCGCTCCGGGCAATTTGCCGACCTTTTTGATCTTTCCCCGGAATAACCTTTGTTCTTCGTGATACTTTCTAAACTCCTATTTTTCCCCGATATAAATAAGCTGAATTTTTTTCTGTTTTGAACCTTCAATCGATGCGAATCTTCATCCTGATGTATCTGGTATCCTATACTTGTCTTTTAAACCTTACAGGTGATATTGTATCATTAATTTACCGCCTTGTCAAGCCTTTTTTGAAAAAAGTTACGAAAATATTACGACAGTTTTTAAGGTTGCTTAATATTTGTTGTAACAAACCTGTAATATAAGCCGAGTTTTATTACAGACGTGTTACATTGAGAACTATATTTCCACTATATTTGAGATTTATTTCCTTTTGATTTTTTTTCCATTTATCAACATGCAATATACTTAACTAAATATATACCCTTCATTTAGACAATTTCATTATTATTTACTCATAATTATTACAAATTTATTACGATTTAATTTAGTTTCGTAATAAATTGCCCGTATTTGCCTTTATCATGCCATTTTTCAAGACCAAAATAAGATTATGGCAGATCGGTATATGTCTTATCCTCTATCTGTTTCCGGCTGAAAAACGCACAAAGGAACTGCCGCATCAATGACCGCACAGGACTTAACACAGCCCCGACCGCTCCGTTTCAGCGCAGACTGCTAATTCTTTTACAAAGCTTTCAGCAGTCTGACCTAAGCGCGACAGCTCCTTATTTTCATTATTTATACGAATGATTTGCCGGCAGCGTGCATACCGCGCCGTAACAGTCCTTCCTGGAATATGTATCAGCCCTGATTATTATAGCTGTAATTCGGAGCTTCCTTGGTGATATAAATATCATGAGGATGCGATTCCCTGAGCCCGGCCCCTGTGATCCTGATAAACTTGCCGTTATCCTGAAGATCCTTTATCGTATGTGTTCCGCAGTAGCCCATGCCGCTTCTGAGCCCGCCCACGAGCTGGAAGATCGTGTCCGAAAGCGGTCCCTTGTAAGGAACTCGTCCTTCAACGCCCTCCGGAACAAGCTTTTTCGAGCCTGTCTGGAAGTATCTGTCCTTTGAGCCTCTTTCCATCGCAGCAAGCGATCCCATACCGCGGTATACCTTAAAGCGTCTGCCCTGGAATATCTCAAACTCGCCGGGGCTCTCATCACAGCCTGCAAGCAGACTTCCCATCATGATCACGTCCGCCCCCGCGGCTATCGCCTTGACACAATCGCCGCTGTATTTGATACCTCCGTCAGCAATACATGGTATACCGTATTTCCTTGCCTCCTGGCAAACATCATATATAGCGGTTATCTGCGGAACTCCTATCCCGGCAACGACACGTGTCGTACAGATCGAACCAGGTCCTATACCTACCTTGATACAGTCAGCCCCCGCCTCTATAAGCGCTTTCGCAGCCTCTGCGGTAGCGATATTTCCGGCTATGACATCCAGATCCGGGTATGCTTCCTTTATCTCCTTTACCTTATTTATTATGTTATTTGAATGACCGTGCGCCGAATCGAGTGCTACAACATCTACTCCCGCGTTTACGAGAGCCTCGACTCTTTCAAGACAGTCGTCCGTTACGCCTATAGCCGCTCCAACGAGAAGTCTGCCCTGAGCGTCTCTCGCCGAATTCGGATATTGAACCGCTTTTTCTATATCCTTTATCGTTATAAGTCCCTTTAGATGGTTGTCCTTATCAACTATAGGCAGCTTTTCTATCTTATGATGAGAAAGGATCTGCTGAGCCTCCATAAGTCCGGTCCCCTCCGGAGCTGTGATAAGATTATCAGATGTCATAGCAGATTCGATCTTCTTTGTAAAATCTGTCTCAAATCTCAGATCTCTGTTCGTTATTATTCCTACCAAAACATTATCATCGTCTACGATAGGCACGCCGGAGATCCTGTATCTTCCCATAAGCTCATCGGCATCCTTGAGCGTATGCTCTTTTGTCAGGCTGAACGGATTAGCTATTACTCCGTTCTCGGAACGCTTGACCTTGTCTACCTCCGATGCCTGCTCCGCTATTGTCATATTCTTGTGGATTATACCGATACCGCCTTCTCTCGCGATAGCAATAGCCATTTTTGACTCTGTCACGGTGTCCATTGCAGCGCTCATAAACGGTATATTGAGCCTTATATTCTTAGTAAGATGTGTACCAAGCTCCACCATGTTCGGCGTAACATCCGACGCCTGTGGTACCAGAAGCACATCATCAAATGTAAGACCCTCTTTTCCGAACTTATCCATACTCCTTGCTCCTTTCTCATTGTTTTATTCACACTGTTACGTATTTACTTATCTCCGCACAGCTGAAAAACATTGTGTGTTCAGCAGCTTATGCGGTCAACTGTTGGTTAAATTTTATTCTATCAAAAAATAAAATCTTTTGCAACAGCTTTATGTGTTTTTTTTCAGATTTATATGATTTTATCAATATATTCTGACAAAACAGACTTCATTACAGCAAAATCACTAATACGGAATATCTCCGTCTTAAGACGGGATGCACCGCGCAGACCCTTTATATACCAAGCCAGATGCTTGCGCGCCTCCTTTATTCCGCGCGCCTCTCCCTTTTCCTCTACAAGCATTTCCGTATGCATAAGAGCCTGTCTCAGCCTTTCCCTCGGATCCGGCTCAGTTATGACTCTGCCCTCTGACATAAGCTCATGTATCTGTCTGAAAAGCCATGGATTTCCCTGCGCCCCGCGGGCTACCATTACAGCATCACAGCCTGTATTCTCGAACATCCTCACCGCATCATCTGCCGTGAAAATATCGCCGTTGCCTATGACCGGTACCGACAGCTCCGCCTTTATCCGCTTTATCGCATCCCAGTCCGCTCTGCCGCTATAGAATTCACGCCTCGTTCTGCCGTGGACAGCGACCGCCGCCGCACCGTTTTCCTCAAGTATCCTCGCGCATATGAGCGAATTATCCTCCTCCCAGCCCTTGCGTATCTTTGCCGTGACCGGAACAGACGACGCGTCTGCTACAGCGCGCATTATGCGTCCCATAAGCTCAGGATCTTTCATAAGCGCGCTGCCGTCACCGTTATTTACTATCTTCGGCGCCGGACAGCCCATATTTATATCGATAATATCAGGATGGAACTTCATGACCTTAGACACTATCTCCGCCATCAGCTCAGGCTCAGAGCCGAATATCTGTATCGCGCACGGCGCTTCACCGCTCATATCCATAAGCGCAGCGGTTTTTTTATCATTATAATAAAGTCCCTTCGCGCTGACCATTTCGCTGTAGACCAATCCGGCGCCGAAGCTACGGCATATCCTCCTGAACGGCTTGTCGGTTATCCCCGCCATCGGCGCAAGAAATATGTTATTTTCAAGCTCAACGCTGCCGATATTCATATTATTATATTTCCCCTTAAATTTTATTTATTAAAATATACTGCTCAAAAAAACAAAACAGAGCAGGATCTGCCCCATATAGAGGCAAATCCGCTCCGTACGCGTTTCGGCCACACTGTCAGCTTTCCCAATATGTTATCAGGTCATACAGACGGTTCACAGCTGCTATCGCCTGCTGTACCGTCATATTCCCGTGCGGATTAAAGCGGTTGTTTTCATCACCGGCCATTATTCCCTTATCTGCGTTCCATTTGACATAGAACTCAGCCCAAGGATCGATCTGTGATGTATCCGCAAACCTGAGAGTGTAATTTGTGCCTACATACATGAACAGATCGGCCACACGCGTAACCATCGCCGCTGCCTCCTGCCTCGACACCGCGCCGTCAGGCTCAAAGGACGTTTCTGTCCTTCCGCTTATTATGCCTAACGCGTAAAGCCTGTCTATCGCCGCGTTTCTGCCTGCGCAGTCATCAAATGCTCCGGTCAAATAAACGTTCCCTGTGTCTTTCATATATGCATCCATATTGGCATAGTTACCTGCGACAACGATCGTGTTCTCCAAAAGCACAGCGAGCTGCTCGCGCGATATATTGTCCGTATATTTATCGGTAAAATCATACGGCACGAGCGACCTTGCAGCCGCGCTCTGTACTTCTGAAACCGCCCACTGATCCTGCGGGAGCTTGAGAAAATCCCTCGATGTGCATACGTTCCACATCGTTCCTCCGTATACCCCCTCCGAAGAGTCATAAAAGTCAGTCTCAAGATACGAAAGATTTGCTGCGTCCTCTTTTGCCGGCATATAGCATATATAATTATCCACTCCGTATGTACCTATCTGTATCCCGGAATTAAAATAGTAGCTTATTCTAGCGCCGCTTGTAGTCGTAAAATTCACACACGTACCGCGGAACGGCGTGGGATTTACCTTTCTCCACACCGTAACATCGCTTGCCGCATAATAAAAGTCACGTATCTCTTCGCTGCTCAGTTCCTTATAGGTATTCGTTTCAAGATTGCAGATAGTTGCAGATTCAATATCTGATGCGCTGAATATCCCCAGTGCATCGGCAAAGGTCATGGAATTAGGAAGATCCACAACATTATATGCCGAAACAGGCAGCGCGAAAAGAATTACCGCCGCGATCACGGCTATTACCCTTTTAAATATATTGATCTCCTCCTTACTGTTCCTTTTCCGCGCACGGGACTGCCGCTAAACGCAGCAGCCCGGCACGATCTATTCATCCTTTGCTGATCATGTCTGATAAGGCTTTATCACAGCTGTATTTCCATCCGGAAGCTCGATATACAGCTCTATATATCTCGGATCCTCCGGATCCACATATCCATCGAGTATCTTGAACTGCTGCAGATCCGCAGAGCCGATAACTCCGGTATCTGTCACATCCTTATAGCTGCCCGCGCTGTAGCTTCCGGTATAGATCACATGATACAGCATATTGTCATCATACGTGCGGTAGAGATTACGGCCGTAGATGCTCTCTATCGACCTCATCCTAAACAGAGTAAGGCTCGTATCCTCAAGCTTGTATACGCCGCCTGTCACCATTATGTCAACATAGCAGGTGCCGGTAAGATCCGATATTATGTAGCCTGTTCCGCTGAGAAGCAGCTTTGACGCATAGCTGACTGTCATAGGCGAGCTCGAACCGGTTATCACCTTTAATATACCGTTTTCATACCTGTAGAACCGTGCGTTGAGCGTATCGCCGTTCTCACTTATTATTATCTCCTTATACGCATCGTTTCTGTCTATATCGACCACCGCCATCGAATAAGCGCTCGTGAGCGTTCCGAGTCCGGCTGTATAGTCGATACCGTTTATCGCAAGCACCGGCGATGATACCGCCGACATATCCTGTGTGCTGTTGAATTCTATCGTTTCCGGCGTACCGTCATTATCAAGGTCTACACCCGTTTCGAGCGCCGTACCGTTTGAATAGAATTCCGCTGCATCCTCAAGCGTTTTGAAGCCCGTTTTCAAGAACGCATATGCTCTGTATGGCTTGCCGTCAGTCGAAACAAGCACCATGCTGTGGTGTCCGTCCCATGTAACGGCAAAATCCATTGCCTCCGATATAGCACGTACCGGCAGCATTATCCTATTTTCAAGCATTATTGCCGGTATATCTATCTCTATTCTCTCGCCGTTCCTGTAGAGAGCCGTATCGCCATACTTGATCGTTACGGTGTACGGATCCTTTACGATCGTTGCCGTCTGGCTTTCCTGATCCCAGGACACCTCCGCGCCGGCCTGCTCAAACACCGCGCGCGCCGGAACAAGCGTGCGTCCGTCAAGTATAACCGGCTGCTGATCGAACGTGACCGCAGTATTGTCCACCAGAACGGTAACGACATCCTCCTCCGCGCTGACTCCAGCCGCAAACGCTGTGCACAAGCCCAGGACCGCCGCGCCGGACGCGATCATCTTCTTAAAATCCATAATTATGACCATGAACTCCTTTCTCTAGATCTTATACCGAATTTTACAGTATACAATACTTATCCATGTATTCCTCCATCTTCGGTATCATACCGTTATATTCTTCCTTCTCCTTAAGATACTCGTATATATCTCCGACCGTTACGATAGCATGTACATTTATGCCGAAATCCTCGCCTACCTCCATGATTGCAGTCTTTCCCGGAACAGTACCCACCTCACAGCGGTTTACAGATATGAACATATCGTTCACCATAACATCTGCCGCGCCTCTGAGCACTGGCATCGTTTCACGTATCGCTGTTCCCGCGGTTATCACATCCTCGATAATGATGACTCTGTCACCGTCCTTTGGCTTGTAGCCGACTATCGAGCCTCCCTCGCCGTGGTCTTTCTCTTCTTTTCTATTGAAGAAATACGGTTTATCGATACCGTATTCATTATAGAGAGAAGCCGCGCAGCCCGCTGCAAGCGGTATTCCCTTATACGCCGGACCGAACATACAGTCGAAGCTGTCACCTATCGTGTCCTTGACGAGAGATGCATAAAACTTTCCGAGCACCGCGATCTGTTTTCCTGTACGGTAATTGCCCGTATTTACAAAGTACGGCGTGTTTCTTCCGCTTTTTGTGACAAAATCTCCGAAACGCAGAACATCGGACTCCATCATAAACTCTATAAACTGTCTTTTTGCATCTGTAATCATAATAATCTCCATTCCGCCGCCCTGCACCGGCACAAAAGCAATGAAATTTCTCTTATCCGCAGGGCAAGGAATGATAAGAGATTATTATGCCCATGTGCGTTTCCGAGCACATGGTGCGAGGAAAATTTCGCACGGACAATTTTATCCTGCCAGAGGCTAACGTGAAAGAAACTTTTACGTTAAATCTCCGTAAATACGCGTTAATGGAAGATCGTAATACCTCCCTATTATTAAGTATATCACAATACTAACAATTTGTAAACCTTTTATTCGTTTTTTGATCAATTATTCAAAAAATCATATACATACCGGGAAATATCTCTTATCTGCTCCGGTGCAATACCTGTGTTCACCAGATCGTCAGCGATCACAACAAGGATGTACGTCCCCGACGGAGCATAAACGACCGCCGCATCCCCCTGCATATAGTCAAGCTCTCCTGTTTTATTTGCAGTCTGTACCCCCTCAGGCACACCGGCCGGTATCTTGTGAAGTATCTGCTGCTGCTTCAGCAGTTCCAGTACACGCGCTGAGTATTCCTGCGAGACCAGCTCGCCGTCCAGCACCATCTCAAGATACCTTCCGCAGTCATTTACGGAGGTATAATTGTAATTCCCCGGATGATCCAGATAGAAGGTTCCTGTATCTGCAAAGCCCGCCGCCGCGGCCGTTCTAGTAACGACAGCCATGCCGGCCGAATGTGTGCCGCCGCTTATGCGCCGCGTAACGTTATACCACGCATCGTTATCGCTGTAGGTTATCATGCGCCTGAGCTGCTCCTCCAGCCCATCGCTGTCGCTCATAAGCCCATCCGCTATCCGCTGATAAACAGTCTGTATAACGAACAGCTTTATAAGACTCGCAGAAAACACCTGATGACTGTTTACCGAAAAAGCCGCCCCCGTTTCATAGTCCTCGAAAAACAAGGACCAGTCGCCGTCATAGCCGGACATCATCGATGTCAGTTCCTCCTGCATCGCGCTGTAGTCAGGCAGGGATATGCTCATACGGGTCTCCGGCTTTATGAGCTTTGTTACCAGCTCCGCCATCTCGCCGCGCGTCAGGAGTCTCTGCGGTGAAAATGCCTCCGCCGCATTTTTGCCGGTGGTTATACCAAGATCATAGAGCTTTAATATGCTTCCCGCATAGGCATAGCCGTCAAGGCTTTTAAGCTGAGTGATACCTTCGCCGGTCGCATCCTCAGCGAACTGCGCAAGCACTGCCGCCGCGTCCTCAGCCGTTATCGGCTGCTCGCCCGATGCGCTTATCTCCGGCCAGATCCCGTATTCAAGCGCCTTATCTATATATGCGTCCTGCATCGTATAATATGTATCAAATGACGGCGGCAGCGAGCTCCTGCTCTCGTACAGCCGCAAAGCGACAAACGCCGTTTCGGATGCCGTCATATAGCTGCCCGCGCCAAAGTCACCGTTTCCTCCCGGGAACATATATCCTTCTGTATATACAGTTTCTATATATACTCTGTTCTCATCAGTAACATCCTCAAAGACCGGCATAACAACAGTTTCGCTGTCCGTGGCCTCCTTCGGAAAGCCTACCCCCGCAGCCGCAAACGCCGCTGCTGCAAGCACTATGACAAACAGTAATTTACCTTTTACTCCGCCTGACTTCATCTTCCTCATTCCGTAATTTCCTCCTCAGATACGGAATCCGCCTCGGCTGCCCGCGCTGTCCTGCTTATCCTTTCGCTCAGTCCCGTGAACCGTTTCGTGTATGAATTGTTTGCCGTCATATTCGCTATGGTCCTCTCACTTCCGACAAGTATGACCATGTTCTTCGCCCTCGTTATGGCTGTATAGAACAAATTCCTGCTCATCAGCATTGGCAGATATGAGCATACAGGCATGATCACAAACGGAAATTCGCTGCCCTGGCTTTTATGCACCGTTATAGCATATGCCAGCACGAGCTCGTCAAGATCAGTAAACGGATACTCCACTATTTTTTCATCATCAAAGGTTATCACCATATATTTACCCTCTGCATGGATCGAATTTACAGTTCCCATGTCGCCGTTGTATATCCCTGTGCCGTCCCCGCCTTCCTCGGTGCTGTATGGCATATCGTAATTATTTCTGGTCTGCATCACCTTATCGCCCTCACGGAAGATATTCTTTCCGTACTGATACTCTTTTCTGCCTCTGCCCGGCGGATTTACATGCTTCTGAAGCAGCTTGTTCAGCTCTATCGTTCCGGCAGGTCCTTTCTTCATAGGTGTAAGCACCTGTATATCACAAACAGGATCTATCCCATATGTTTTAGGCAGACGCTGCTTATACAGCTCCAGAATGGTTTTCACCGAGCTATGCGGATCCTTTCGCCGCATGAAAAAGAAATCCTTTGTATGATCCGAAAGCTCAGGCATTATACCGCGGTTGATCCTATGCGCATTCATTATTATAAGGCTTTCCTCTGACTGGCGGAATATCCTCGTCAGCTTTATAACGGGCACTCTTCCTGAGTCTATCAGATCGTGCAGCACATTTCCCGGCCCCACTGACGGGAGCTGGTCGCTGTCACCGGAAAATATGACTTTGCCGCCTGGCTTCACCGCCCTTAAAAACGATGCCATGAGCGATGTGTCCACCATGCTCACCTCATCGAGTATTATAACATCCGACTTGAGCGGATGCTCCTCGTCATACGCGAACACATGCGATCCGTTCACGATCTGAGCGCACAACAGGCGGTGTATCGTTTTCGCCTCCCTGCCCGATATCAGCGACATCCGCTTTGCCGCGCGTCCTGTAGGCGCGGCAAGAGCCACGTTGAGCTTGAGCTTTTCGAGCAGCTCTATTATAGTGTTTATAGTCGTTGTTTTTCCGGTGCCGGGGCCTCCCGTAAGGATCATACAGCCGCCCGACAGAGCCGTTACGACCGCATTGCGCTGCTCCGCGGCAAGCACTATACCATGCTCCGCCTCAAAATCGTCTATCTCTCGCTCGGCCCTGTCCTCGCTCATATTATACCGCTGCCCTGCCCTGACCATAGCTGTTATCCTGCCGGCGATATACTGCTCATCGTAATAATAATTGGAGAGATAGCATACATCTGTGCTGTCTATATTATCCAGCCGGAGTACTCGCGAAGCGATAAGCTCCGAAACCGCATTCTCCACCTCCGTTTCACTGACCTTCAGCTCATACACGGCATGCTCCGTAAGCAGCTGTCTGGGCAGGTATACATTCCCGTTAACATACGCCGCCTCCTTCAGGAAATATATTATCCCGCTGCGTATACGCATAGGACTGTTCTTAGGGAAGCCCATATTGTACGCTATAACGTCAGAGGTACGGAAGGTTATGCCGTCCACACAATCGGCAAGAGAATACGGATTTTGCTTGATGGAATTTACCGCGTCATCGCCGAAGATCCTGTGGATCCTGACGGCCATATTCGGGGATATATTATACTGCTGCAGAAACATTATGATATTCTGGACTACACGCTGCTCACAGAACGACTTTGATATCATATCCGCTCTTTCCCGGCTTATCCCTTTTATTTCCGCAAGCCTGTCCGGCTCGTTCATTATAACGTCAAATACTTCCGTCCCGAATGCCTCAAAAAGCTTTTTTGCCGTAGCCTCGCGCACTCCCTTTATGACTCCTGAGGACAGGTATCTTAATATGGACTGCTCATCCGATGGCATTACCGTCTGATACAGCTCCACCTTGAACTGCTCGCCGTACTCCGGATGCGTTACCCACGAGCCTGTAAGCTCCGCTCTCTCGCCTTCCGAGACAGAGGGCATATAGCCTACGGCATAAAACTGCCCTTCCTCCTCCGAATCGACCTCACATATCACATATCCGCTGTCCTCATTGCTGAATATTATATTTTCAATAATTCCGGTTATGGTGATCATATCCATCCCTATTAACTGCCTTTCAATGCATGTCAGGACTCAGACAGAAACCTCGATCTCCCCGTCCCTCATCCCGGCTATTTCCGCTCCGGCTTCCCGGAGCATATTTATATATCCGATCTGTTCCGCGCTTATCTCAGCGCCCGGTATTATTATTCCGGTTCCCGGCGGATACGCCGCGACCGGCGCTGACGCTGTTCTTCCCTCAGCCAGCTCCAGCGGCACAAACTCACTGTCCGAAAACCATACAGCCCCCGGCTCAGCCGCGATCAGCCCCGGCTCGTAAGGCGGAAGTGACAATGTATCCCTTCTTTCTCCGATCCTCTCCGTTATTTCCCGGAGCGCGCAGAACAGCTCCATAAAATCATTATGAACATTCCACGGCGTCGCTATCAGCACTATATTTATAAGATCCGCCATCTCAGCATCTATCCCGCAGCGTTCCGAAAGCATACATAATATCTCATATCCGGTAATATCATATTCCGAAAAGCAAAGAACTATCCTTGTTGGATCATCGTTGTCAAGCACACGTATATTTGTCGTGCGCGACACCGCTTCCTTAAAGTTCTCGCACTCTTCTATTATGATATCAAAGTCAGTTTCGGTCAGCACCGCTCTTGCCGCGTCAGCGGACGCGGCTATCGGATATGACGGGCTTGACGACTGAAATGCCAGAAGTGCTCTTTTCACTCTCGATGTATTTATCTTCTCACTGCATATATGCAGATACGCGGCGCCCGTCAAAGCGTTAAGCGTCTTGTGCGCGCTCTGGCATACCATATCCGCTCCGAGTTCAACGGCAGAGCGAGGAAAGCTTCGCGAACCGATAAAGTGCGCGCCGTGCGCTTCATCCACGAGCAGCGGTATCCCGCGCCTTCGGCACAGTTTAGCGAGTGCCGGTATGTCCTCTGTAATACCATAGTAATTCGGTGAGGTCACAATTAGCGCCGACGCCTCCTCAGGTATACACAGTCCAGCCAGACCGCGCGGCACCAAAAACTTTTTATCGAGCGTCTCAGGCAGCAGAACAAGTCTAAATCCGCAGACCGCGCAGGCATTTATCACGCTGATATGGCAGTTTGCCGCCGCAGCAAGCGTGTCACCGGGCTTCAGCGTTGATGCCAGCATCGCCATAACACCCGCTGTGGAGCCTCCTGTCAGTATAAAGCTTCGGCGTGTTTTATACTGCTCCGACAAAAGCCTATTTGCCCTGCGTACATACTCATCCTCATGATGCAGATCCACCGTTGCGCTCAGCTCCGTAACATCGCATCTCTGCAGGTCCGGCGCAAGCCCGCGCAAATTCTTATGACCAGGCATCGCAAACGGTATTCTGTTTTTTCTGTGATATTCATTTAGTCTTGTGTATATCGGGGTCTCCATATTCCCTCCGCAAAAGAGCCGGACATATCATTCAAAATATCCCGCCTATTTTATTCGAACATTCGTTCTTACTTATTTATTATACAAAAAAAACGCGAAATTGTAAAGAGATGTTGCGATTTTTCTTGCGCTGTGGTACAATATATGTACATAAAGCTTAACAGAAAGGACTGATATTATATGAACGTTTATGATGCGGCAGTTTCAAGACGCACCATCCGTAAATTCAAACAGGATCCAATAAGCAGCGAGGCTATAGACAGAATCATAGAATGTGCCCGGCTCGCCCCATACGGCGCAAATATGCAGCCGCTGAAATTCGCGGTGGTTACTGACGAACAGAAACGGAAGGAGCTTTTTCCGCTTATCAAATACGCCGGATACCTGACAGACTGGAACCCGGCCTTTGAGGAATGTCCGCCTGTATTTATAGCGATCCTTAACGACACCTCAATAAAACCCTCAGAAAACGCTGAATGTGACTGCGGCGCCGCCGTTATGAGCATGTGTCTTGAGGCTGAAGAGCTGGGGCTGGGCAGCTGCTGGCTCGGCGCTATAGACCGCGCGAAGATAAAGGAAAAACTCGGTCTTGATGAAAAATATGATGTTAAATATTTGCTCGGTCTGGGCAGGAGCGCACAGAGCGGCAAGGCTTTTGATATGGACGGCGATATAAAATATTATTTTGATGAAAACGGAAACGTGCATGTCCCGAAACGAACCATGGAAGAGATCATCGTAAAGTAAAAAATGCGGCATACTCCCCCTTTCCCGGGGGAGCGAGCCGCTTATCATTATCATATTATTCTGCTACGAACGGAAGCAGAGCGATTATTCTTGCACGCTTGATAGCTGTTGTAAGCTGTCTCTGGTGCTTTGCACAGTTGCCGCTGATCCTTCTCGGAACGATCTTACCGCGCTCCGATACATAACGGCGAAGCTTTGCTGTGTCCTTGTAGTCGATATAATCAACCTTATCTACACAGAACATGCAGACCTTACGCTTCGGTCTTCTAGCTCTCTGCGGTCTGTCATTTCTCTCAGCCATGATATTCTCCTCCTTCAATTTTTGTCATCATTACGCAGCATCAGAACGGAAGATCGTCCTCGCTGCCCATATCATCCGAAAAATCCAGATCAACAAATCCCGAGTCATCCATAGGCTGGGCCGCCTGCGGAGCGGGTGCTGACTGCGGTGCCGGCGCGCTCTGATAGCCGCCGAAGTTCGACTGGTAAGCTCCCTGTGAGCCTCCGCCGCTTTCATTCTTGGACCCTACAAACTCAACATTGTCTATCACGACCTCAGTCGCATACTGGCGCTTTCCGTCCTGGCCGTCCCATGAACGTGACTGGATCTGACCTTCGATACCGATCAGCTTGCCCTTGTTGAAATATCTGCAGACAAATTCCGCCTGCTGACGCCATGCGACACATGTTATAAAGTCTGCCTGCTGACCGCCGTCCTTACGAAAACGCCTGTCCACCGCTACGGTAAATCTGGCTACCGATGTGCCCTGCGGAGTCTGACGCAGCTCCGGGTCAGCTGTTAAACGTCCAACTAAAATCACCTTGTTCATTCTCTCACCGCTTTCGAATTACGCTTCGTCCTTGCGGATGATGATGGTTCTGAGAATATTCTCGTCGATCCTGTATCTTCTGTCAAGCTCCTTCGGGAACTCTACATCAGCCTTGAAGTTTACGAGAACATAGTAACCCTCAGTCTTGAAGTTGATCGGATAAGCAAGCTTTCTCTTGCCCCACTCCTCAACCTCTCCGATCTCACCGTTGTCAGTTATCAGATTAACGAACTTGTCCTTTTCAGCAGTAATTGCATCAGGCTCCAACGTTGAGTCGATGATAAAAATTGTTTCATAGCTGTTGATTTTCTTTTCAGCCATTTCATTACACCTCCTTATGGACATTTGTCCCGCAGCTCTCCCGCGGGCAAGGATGTCTTTAACAGACTTATATATTTTATCACTTAAACAAGCGTTTGTCAAGCATTATTTTTGATATTTTTCAAGTTTTTCGGCATTTTTGCACTATGTTCTGTTATTCGAAAAAGTATTAGTTACTTCATCACAGCTATCAGCTTACATTCGTATTATCATCAATTAATTTCTCAAGAATCTCTTTATCGCTTGTTTCGAAATCGTTTATTGACTCTACATAGATTATGTGATCTGACTCATACCGCTTGCTGTAAATAAAAACCTTTTCTTTGGATTCTATTTCTACATCCTTATCATTATTGGGATCGTAACTGCCTATATGTATATATGCAATATTATTATTGTCAATGATTGCTTGATCGTCAGGCGTTATTATGTACAATTTACTTGTTTCTTTTTTGTATTTTATGATATTCTCCAGCAAAACAATCGTTTTTTCGTTTTCTATCATATCCAATTGATTTCCGCTTGAGTAATGATTTATTTGAAATTTACTATCATTCCATGAAAGAATGTTGTACTCACCTACTTCTTTTGATCTCTCCCTTTCAAGCTCATAGGATATTAATTGTGTAACCGAACTTCTTATTTCATCCTTGAATATAGACACTAAAGTAACTGCCATTATAATAATACATACAGTTGTTATTACTTTTTTTTGAATTTTCATTCCAATTACCTCATCTTTCATTGTGAACAATGACGTTTTTGACACCACCAAGACGCTAATATTGATATTATTGATCCAATAGCAACTACAACTATCGAATAAATATATATAGCCACTATCGTAAAGCCATCTCCCGCCCACAATTCAAATTTAAAAATTCTACTGTATATCTCGAATTTGGATTTGACCAATTCCACCAATATCCATATCGCAACGCACGTGATTCCAAAAACAACCAAAGTTGAAAGACACTTTTTTATGTTCTGCTCCTTTGTAAAAATAACTGTTATTATCATACATGCTGTTATATAAATATAGAAGATCCATTGAATACTGTAGGTTATTTCAATAAATATCCATAATTCGACCATCATATTGAATGCGATAGCACCTATTAAACCCTTTAATATTCTTTTCAGTGAAGTGCGTTCCATAAATCTATTCCTCTCTGTATTGCTTCATGAGCATCCCACGCTGCACCATGATTAACTTTTTTATAAATGCTGTTCATCCTTGTTATGCCGCAATTTTTATTGTGGAGCAACTGCTGCTCTGTCTTCTATTTTACCATTTAACAGTTACTTGAAACTGTTTTGATCGTGGTGTCCGACTGTCCAACTAAGTAAATCTGTCTTTATATTTTTCGCAGACAAAGGAATGATTCTATCGTCTGATTTAAAAACAAGAGAACCGTCCTTCTGTACGTTCCTGATGTGATTTATTAGTTTTCTAAAGACCATTGGAAGATATCTTTAAAGTCCTCATAGCATTTAGGACATATCCAATACCTATACTTTGTATTTACGGTATAATATCCATCATGTAATGCATCAGGCAATACCGATATTTTATCCCAGCAAAATCTGCAGTGCGCGTGATCTTGTATTTGATATATATCGTCAATATGTTTAATTTTCTTTCCAAACATATACTCCATTTGCCCCATGTTTCTCCAGTCATTTTTAAACTCTTCAAGTGTCATTTTTGCCTCCATCATTTTAATTCCATAGTTCCATCAGGATACCATCTATATTCTGGCCCATGTCTATAAGGAACATAACCCCAGTGAGGACCTATTGGCTGTGGATGATTTAAATCCGGGTGTAATGATTCTCCAGTATTGGGATTATACCAGCTTCCTTTACCTTCCGAAGGTACCCCGCTTCCTCTCCATTCCCATCCTTTGCCTGGAGGAGTGTTGGGGTCATTGCCAGGATATTTCAATGCACCTCCGCCGGATAATACTGCAGCTCCTGTTTTTACAGCAATCAATGCAGTACCTCCGACAACCGCAACAAAAATCAAATCATCCCTAAAATTCGTAGATTCCCATTCGTTTTTAGCTGCAATTACTTTATCCTTTGTCGTTTGTATTTTTTCTAATGAGTTATTATTCCCATTCACAATTTCATCCAAAAGATTTGTTAATCCACTCCAATTTTCAATATAGATATCCGAATTGCGTATAACCTCTTTTTGCTGCATTGCTCGATTATAAGCACTGTCATACCTTGTGCTGCCGGGCGTGGTATGATTCATTGTGTTTTTAGCATTGTATATACTATCAAGAGCATTAATTACTTCGTCATAACTAAATCCGCTCGGATCGACGAATATCACGGGATTATTCCCACAGTACACATACCAATTCAGCCCGTCCTGCGCCGGATCCTCGGTCAGAAATCTTCCCAGCTCAGGATCG
>CAJFVT010000135.1 GCA_904420525.1 uncultured Clostridia bacterium
CGTCTGGAGCATGTACAGCTTTCCGTTCTCGATGGTATACTCCATATCCTGCATGTCGCGGTAGTGATCCTCAAGCTTCTGAGCGATATCTACGAACTGCTGATATACCTCAGGCATATCCTCAGCGAGCTTTGCGATCGGCTTCGGTGTTCTGACACCTGCAACAACGTCCTCGCCCTGCGCGTTTATGAGATACTCGCCGAAGAGAGCCTTCTCACCTGTGGACGGATTACGTGTGAACGCAACGCCTGTGCCTGATGTGTCACTCATATTACCGAATGCCATCATCTGAACGTTAACAGCCGTACCCCATGAACCCGGTATGTCGTTCATTCTTCTGTATACGATAGCTCTTGGGTTGTTCCATGAACGGAATACTGCCTTAACGGCGCCCATGAGCTGTTCCTTAGCGTCTCTTGGGAAGTCTGAGCCTACCTTAGACTTGTATTCAGCCTTGAACTGCTCAGCGAGTGTTTTAAGATCGTCAGCCGTGAGATCAACGTCCTGCGTAACTCCCTTTTCTTCCTTCATCTTGTCGATGAGCTCTTCAAAGTAAGCCTTGCCGACCTCCATAACAACGTCTGAGTACATCTGGATAAATCTTCTGTAGCAGTCGTAAGCCCATCTCGGATTGCCCGACTTCTGAGCCATGACCTCAACGACTTCTTCATTAAGTCCGAGGTTAAGTATCGTGTCCATCATACCGGGCATTGAAGCTCTTGCACCCGAACGTACCGATACGAGAAGCGGATTTTCAAGATCGCCGAATTTTTTGCCGGTGATCTCCTCCATCTTATCGATGTATTCCATGATCTGAGCCTGGATCTCATCATTGATAACTTCTCCGTCCTCATAGTACTGAGTACAAGCCTCGGTAGTGATGGTAAAACCCTGCGGTACCGGCATACCGAGCTTTGTCATTTCTGCAAGATTGGCGCCCTTGCCGCCAAGCAGATTTCTCATGCTTGCGTCACCTTCGGAGAAAAGGTAAACGAATTTCTTAGCCATTGGAATCTCCTCCTATTCAATATAACTATAAGCAAGACGGCAAAAGCTGTGCTCGCCGTCTATATGCGTTTGTATATTATATAGCTTGAAAACTATATATCTACCTGTACATATATTATATCATAAATTTTAAAAATGTCTATAATAAATTGTGATTTTTTTCTCAATTCTTATAAATTTTATGTATTATTCATAGAAAAAAATTTTTTTTCAATATAAATAGCACAAAAAGGGGGTTTGAGAATATTATATGTGTATAGGCGGCAGAATCGCAGCCCTTCAAATGAAGCAGAAAATAAGGTGGTGAATATATGCGGTACGACAGAGAGAGAGCGGTAGAATATGCGCGGCGCTGGGCATATGGACGAAATCCTAGGTATTATGACTTTTCAAGTATAGGCGGCGACTGCACTAATTTCGCATCACAGTGCATCTATGCAGGTAGCGGTATAATGAACTACACGCCGCTGTACGGATGGTTTTATATAAATGCCAACAACCGAACTCCGTCATGGACCGGAGTTAATGAGCTGTATCGTTTTTTAATTAACAATAAAAGCGAGGGACCGCAGGGGGTAGTGACAGCGCTGGCAGATATCGAGCCGGGCGATATCGTCCAGCTGAAATTCGGGAGCGGAGAGAGATTTGACCATAGCCCGGTAGTCATAGACGCCGGCAGCGGTACTCCCGAAAGCATACTTGTTGCAGCTCATTCGATAGACAGCAGCTGCCGTCCGCTTTCATCCTACAGCTATACCGGGCTTCGGCCGATACATATATATAATGTCGGTGCATAGCTGCGGAATGACGGGATATATTTTTTATCTTTTTTTTAAAAAGATATTGATTTTTGTGAATTTGTATGGTATAATAAAAAAAGTGAAAGAGAAATCAAGTTAATTTAGAGAAGAAATTACTTTTCACCCTTTTATCCTATACCTGTTAAAAAAACACTGCATTGGCGGTGTTTTTTTATTTCAGAGTGTTGTATTTCATACATGCTATGTTTATTGTCGAAATATGATCGAAGTTTTTTATGAAATCTGCATATAATATGTTATAAATATCATTTTTTCTCTTGACGGTTTTGCTAAAACGTGGTATAATGTATTTATTATAATCAATACAGCATCTGCGGTAAAACGGTAAAACTGTGGAAGCAGATGATCATATTTTAAGAAAAGAGAGGAATTCTGTTATGAAATTAAAAAAATTCTCTGCAATGTTAACGGTAGGTGCGCTTGCGGCTGTTTCAATGCTTGCAGGCTGCGGAAACACGGAGGGGGACGGTACAACAGCGTCGCAGTCGTCATCGGGTGATGCAAAATACAGCATCGGTCTTTGTCAGACAGTACAGCATGATGCGCTTGACGCCGCGACAAACGGCTTCCAGGACAAGCTGAAGGAGCTGCTCGGTGATGATGTCAGCTTCAATCTTCAGAATGCTGCCGGGGATTCGGCTACATGCGCGACTATAGTAAATCAGTTTGTTTCAAATGATGTTGATCTGATATTCGCTAACGCTACAGCGGCGCTTCAGGCTGCGGCTGCCGCAACTGATCAGATCCCGATAGTCGGCACATCTATAACGGATTATGCGACTGCGCTTGATATAAGCGACTGGACAGGCGCAACAGGAAGAAATATTACAGGTTCATCGGACCTTGCGCCGCTTGAGCAGCAGGCGGCTATGCTTCAGGAGCTTCTGCCGGATGCTCAGAATATAGGTCTTGTATACTGCTCGAGTGAATCAAACTCAAAATATCAGGTAGATATAGTTCAGTCGGAGCTTGAGACTCTGGGCTACACATGCACACAGTATTCCTTCGCGGATTCAAATGATATCGTGAGTGTTATAACCAGCGCATGTGATGCAAGCGACGCTCTTTATATCCCGACAGACAATACTGCCGCAGCAAATACAGAGATCATAAACAATGTGGCTATGCCGGCGGGTGTTCCGATAATAGCCGGTGAAGAGGGTATCTGTGAGGGCTGCGGTATAGCAACTCTTTCGATAGATTATTATTCGCTTGGTGAAAAGGCGGGAGAGATGGCTTATGAGATACTTGTAAATGGTGCTGATCCTGCGACTATGGAAATAGAGTATGCGGAGGGACTTACAAAGAAATATGTTCCGGACCGCTGCGAGCAGCTTGGTATAACTGTTCCGGAGGATTATACAGCTATAGCATCTGAAGCGGAATAAAGAAGAATAACAAAACGTGATTTGCAGTAATGCCCTTGGGTATTATTGCAAATTTCGTTTATAGAGATAAAAGGAAAGGAAAGACATATGCTGGACTTTTTTGGTTCTATTCCCGGCGCTGTTGCCCAAGGTATAATATGGGGTATAATGGCTATGGGAGTGTACATCACATTCAAGATAATGGATATCGCTGACCTTACGGTAGACGGCTCGTTCGCGACCGGCGGGGCGGCGCTTGTAGTATGCGTTGCATCAGGGATGAATGTTGCGCTCGCGATGGTGATAGCCTTTGCGGTTGGGTGTATCGCAGGGCTTATAACAGGCGTATTTCATACGAAATTCGGGATACCTGCGATCCTGGCCGGTATACTGACTCAGCTTGCCCTTTATTCAATAAATCTGCGGATCATGTCGCAAAGGGCAAACGTGCCGTTGTCTGTTGACAAATATAATTTGCTGATATCATTGAGGGATATCCCGCAGACTCTTATAGTTTCGGCTATATTCGTGATCGTTATAATAGCTGTGCTGTATTGGTTCTTTGGCACCGAGCTGGGACATTCGCTCCGCGCCACTGGCTGTAACCAGTCGATGGCGAGAGCGAACGGTATCAATACCGATACGAACAAGATAATCGGTCTTGTGCTTTCAAATGGTCTTGTATCGCTTTCGGGAGCGCTGCTTGCGCAGTATCAGGGCTTTGCGGATATAAATATGGGACGGGGCGCTATAGTTATAGGTCTTGCCGCAGTGATCATAGGTGAGGTCATATTCAGCAAGATATTCAAGAATTTTGCCCTGAAGCTCTTGTCTGCGGTCATAGGCGGTATAATCTATTATGTGGTAATAACTCTTGTGCTGCAGATGGGTCTTAACGCGAACGACTTAAAGCTGCTCACGGCGCTTGTTGTTGCTATATTCCTTGGTATCCCATTCTGGAAAAGAAAGATCGCAGAGCGCAAGGCTGCAGTACCGAAGGAGGCGTCATAATGCTTAAGGTCAATGGTGTATATAAAACGTTCAATAGAGGAACTATAAACGAAAAACGTGCTCTTAACGGCGTGGATCTCATACTGAACGAGGGTGATTTTGTAACGATCATAGGCGGAAACGGCGCCGGTAAATCAACGCTTCTAAACAGTATATGCGGTGTTTTCCCGGTTGATTCCGGAAGCATCGTTATAGACGGTATCGATGTTACCAGACTCCCGGAGCACAAGCGTGCAAAGTATCTGGGAAGAGTGTTTCAGGATCCCATGACCGGCACGGCGGGCGATATGTGGATAGAGGAAAATATGTCGCTGGCTTACCGCCGCGGACAGAGACGCGGTCTGAAATGGGCTATCACCTCAAAGGAGCGTAAGATCTACAGGGAGATGCTGAGCCAGCTTGGCCTCGGACTAGAGGACAGGCTGTCAAGCAAGGTAGGGCTTCTTTCGGGAGGACAGAGACAGGCGCTTACGCTGCTTATGGCAGTTATGCGCAAGCCGAAGCTGCTCCTGCTTGATGAGCATACCGCAGCGCTTGATCCGAAAACGGCCGAAACGGTGCTCAGCCTGTCGGATAAGTTTATAAATGAAGACAATCTGACAACGCTGATGATAACACATAATATGAAGGACGCGATAAGTCATGGAAACAGGCTTATCATGATGCATGAGGGACGTATAATATACGATGTGAGCGGCGAGGAGAAAAAGCAGCTCACAGTGGACGATCTCTTAAAGAAGTTCGCAGACCTTAGCGGTGAGGAATTTGCAAACGACCGCGCGCTGCTGAACTGATGATAAAATGATCAATAAAAAAATACCGCCTTTGGCGGTATTTTTTTATTGATTTACAGATCACTCAAGCTCGAATGCTCCGGTATAGAGTCTGTAGTATGTACCCTTTTGGGCGATAAGATCGTCGTGGCTTCCGCGCTCAATGATCCTTCCGTGATCAAGAACCATGATAACGTCCGAATTGCGGACGGTGGAAAGCCTGTGAGCTATAACGAAGACCGTTCTGCCGTGCATCAGTGCGTCCATGCCGCGCTGTACGATCGCTTCCGTTCTCGTATCTATAGAGCTTGTTGCCTCATCCATTATCATTACCGGTGGATCGGCTACAGCTGCTCTCGTTATTGCTATGAGCTGGCACTGTCCCTGTGAAAGGCTGCCGCCGTCTCCGTCGATTATTGTATCATAGCCATCAGGAAGGCTGGTTATAAGCTCATCAGCGCCTGTGAGTCTTGCTGCTGTGCATATCTCAGCATCTGTCGCGTCAGGACGTCCGTATCTGATGTTATCACGTATCGTACCCGTGAACAGGTGGGTATCCTGTAATATAATGCCGAGCGAGCTGCGCAGATCCGGCTTCTTTATCCTCTTGATATCTATGCCGTCATATGTTATAGTTCCCTTATGTATGTCGTAGAAACGGTTTATAAGGTTGGTTATAGTAGTTTTTCCCGCGCCTGTAGCGCCGACGAATGCGACCTTCTGACCCGGCTCGGCATATAGGTTTATGTCGTGGAGGACTGTTTTTTCAGGAACATATCCGAAGTCTACATCCTTGAATTTAACATCACCGCGCAGCGGTATGTACTTGCCGTTGTCATGCCAGAGCCAGTCACCGTCCTTGTCGCTTCTGAAGGTGCCGTCCTTGCTTACACTGCCGCGTACGAGTGTGACTTCGCCGTCGTCTTCTTCCGGTTCTGCATCAAGAATATTGAATATACGGCTCGCGCCTGCAAGCGCCATAACTATAGCGTTGAGCTGCTGCGCTATCTGGCTTATCGGCATCGTGAAGCTCTTTGTAAGGTTCATGAACGCAACTATAGCCCCAAGAGTAAGTCCGCCTATGCCGTTTATAGCGAGCGCACCTCCTACTATAGCGATAACAACATATTCGATATTACCGAAATTGTTCATTATGGGCATTAGTATGTTGGCGAACTTATTCGCTGCCTCTGCCTGCTTGAACAGATAGTCATTTTTCACAGCAAAGTCCTTTTCGGCATCCTCTTCATGACAGAATACCTTTATGACCTTCTGCCCGTTTACCATTTCTTCAATGTAACCGTTGACATCGCCGAGTGCCTGCTGCTGATGAAGGAAGTACTTACCGCTTCGACCGCCTATGAACTTAGTAATGAATATCATTCCGGTAACGAATACAAGAACTATCAAAGTTAGATAAACGCTTGTCGAGAGCATGGTTATGAATACGCATATGATCGTCATTGCGGATGAGAACATCTGCGGAACGCTCTGCGTGAGCATCTGTCTGAGTGTATCCGTATCGTTTGTATAGCAGCTCATGAGATCGCCGTGTGCGTGCGTATCAAAAAATCTTATCGTGAGCGACTGCATATGCTCGAACATCTCTTCACGTATATCCTTGAGCATGCCCTGTGCGACAGTTACCATGAGACGGTTATACAGGAACGCTGTAAAAGCGCCGAAAAGAAATATCGCGCCAACACCTATGAGCGTGTGTCCTAAGGCGGAGAAATCGCGTGAGCCGCTCTGGACCATAGGCATTATGTAATCGTCTATAAGCGTCTGGACAAAGGTAGAGCTTATAACGCCGACTATTGCACTCAGCAGTATACATATGAGGACGATAATAAAGCGTCCTTTATATTTGTTTATGTATTTTAGAAGACGCACCAGGGCTGTAAGCGCGTTCTTTTTAGGAAGCTTTTTGGTATTACTCATTATCATCGCCTCCTTTCACCTGTGATTCGTAAATTTCTCTGTAGATCTTATTGGATCTCAGAAGCTCGTCATGGGTACCGATTCCATCTATGCGGCCTTCATTCATAACGAGGATCATGTCAGCATGTTCAACAGACGATATTCTCTGAGCGATAATGATCTTTGTAGCGCCCGGTATAGCGTGCTGCATAGCATCACGTATCGAAGCGTCTGTTTTTGTGTCGACCGCGCTGGTGCTGTCATCAAGGATGAGTATCTTCGGCTTTTTGAGCAGCGCACGCGCGATACAAAGTCTCTGACGCTGTCCGCCTGAAACGTTTGTTCCGCCCTGTTCGATATAAGTATCGTAGCCCTGCGGGAAGGTGTCAATGAACTCATCGGCACAAGCCGCATGGCAGGCCGCCTTTATCTCATCATCTGTTGCGTTTTCATTGCCCCATCGCATATTTTCCTTTATGGTTCCGGAGAAGAGCACATTTTTCTGAAGCACCATTGCAACTGAATTACGAAGCGCTTCAAGATCATAACGCTTTACGTCGATCCCTCCGACAGTAACGCGGCCTTCAACTGCATCGTAAAGACGCGGTATAAGCTGAACGAGCGTTGTTTTACCGGAGCCTGTTCCGCCTATTATACCTACCGTTGTTCCGGACGGTATCTCAAGACATATATTCCTTAATGAAGGCGAATGACCTTTGTATGAGAATGTAACGTGATCAAAGTATATATCGCCGTTTTTGATCTCTGTTACCGGCTTTTCGGGATCATTTATATCACTTTCCGTATCAAGCAGCTCGCTTATACGCTCTGCAGAGGAGCGTGCCATCGTGATCATAACAAACACCATTGAAAGCATCATAAGGCTCATTAGTATCTGCATCGTGTATGTGAACATACTTGTAAGCTCGCCTGTAGTGAGAGTATCGTTTACGATAAAATGTGATCCAAACCAGAAAATAACCATCATACAGGAATATACGCATATCTGCATTGTCGGCGCGTTAAACGCGAGCAGCTTTTCAGCAGCTGTGGAATAATCGTAAATGCGCTCAGCCTGCTTATTGAATTTTTCTTCTTCATGCTTTTCTCGCACGAATGATTTTACAACGCGTATCCCGTGCAGATTTTCCTGTATAACATTGTTGAGCTTATCATACACATGGAACATCTTTTCAAAAATAGGATGTGCATGTGACATTATCTGATACAGTATGAATCCAAGTATAGGTATGATTATAAGGTATACGAGCGAGAGCTTAGCGTTTACTACGAATGCCATGACAAGCGCGCATATCATAGTAAACGGACATCTCACTGCGATACGTATGATCATCTGATACGCGTTCTGAAGGTTTGTAACGTCCGTTGTGAGACGTGTTACGATACCTCCTGTTGAGAAGTGATCTATATTGGCAAAGGAAAAATCCTGCACCCTTTTGAACATATCAAATCTCAGATTTTTTGCGAAGCCCGCGGATGCCGTGGCGGCATATTTTCCGGCAAGCCCGCCGAACAAAAGTGCTAAAGCCGCACATATTATAAGGACTATACCTATCCTTACTATATAATCCATATTTCCGTTTTCTATATGGTCTATGAGCGTAGCCATCAAAAACGGGATAAGGATCTCCATAAAAACTTCCAGTATGACAATAACCGGTGTTAAAATCGATTCACGCTTATATTCGCGGATCGACTTCATCAATTTTTTGATCATTTGCGTCATCCTTTCCAGTAGATAAATTATGATAAAGCTTTTGAAGCAAGGTAAAGAGCTCTGTATACTCATCAGGAGACAATGCTTGTGTGAGCTTAAGCTCCATATCATCGCGCAGTCGTTCTGCCTCCTCGAAAAAGTTCGAAGTATCTTCTGTGAGCATAACTATCCTTCGTCTCCGGTCATCGGGATCAACTGAGACCGTAAGGAATCCCTTTTTCTCCATGCGCTGCAGTATCCCGATCACAGAGGTGTGTTTAACACCGTAGGTATCCTCTATGGTCTTCTGCTTCATTATTCCGCCGTTGCGTCTGAGAAGATGCAGAAGCTCCATTTGAGAAAATGTGAGATCGAAACGTCTTAGGCATGTGTTCATAGAAGCTGTCATTATGTGGTTGATCAGCTTAATGTACAAACCGATGCTTTTCGGCTTGTCCAATTTTGTCACCTCCTGCGAAAAAAATAGAGGTGGCAGAAAACGGTGAGTTTTCGGCCGCCCTTAAAATAATATGTAGTACGCTACATATTTATTGTATGACAATATTGAAGTAAAGTCAATATGCTGTATCGATTGTTCACAGATTGTTAACAATGCCCGAGAAAGGGAAAGCGCATAAAGCAAAAGCGTCCGCGCCCTATCGGGCGCGGACGCGTGTATCTGCAATATTTAAAAGGTGATCGTGAGCTTTGCCGCTCTTGCGCCGCTGGCGGAATGAGCTGAGACACTCGTGTCGGCTGCGTCGTTTGCCGCGAGGTTTGCGTTGCTCACCACAGTAGGATCACATTTTATATCATCAAATCTTGCTATAGTCATTATAGGTTTTTCGAATTTCATCTTTGCTTTCCTCCTATTATTTCAGTGTGACCGTAACACCGGATATATTGACGTCCTCTGTGTTCTTAAGAACAACGGCGGCATATACTCCTGCTTCCCCTGTTATATCGGTAATATCCAATTCGTTTGAGGAATTAGTAAGGGTGGTATTTGGATCACTATCCGTTGTATAAGTAGCCGTAGCCTGTAATTTGCTCAGAGTAGTACCTGCGCTGCCCTCAATGCTTGCCTCCCACACCTGTGACTCATTGTTGTCAGC
>CAJFVT010000136.1 GCA_904420525.1 uncultured Clostridia bacterium
CAAGACAGGACAAGGAATTTAACAAGTATTCTGTTGAATGGTCGGTGTACAACGAGGACAATACCGAGCCTCTGGGTGATGATAATATTACCATAAGCAGCAGCGGGGTATTATCGGCTGGAGTTTATACGGAGCAGCAAACGATCACCGTAAGAGCAACATCGGTATTCGGAGATAAAGAGCTTCATGGTGCGAAGCAGATAACAGTTAACTCGGTTGATATCGGCGATGAGGATGTGGATAAGATCGTTGTTTCAGGTCCATCAACAGTAAAGGCGGGAACATCTGAAACATATAGCTTCACAGCATCGAAAAATGGTGAAGAGGTAAGCGGAGCAGAGGTTGTATGGAGCATATATAACGGTCTCGGAATAACAGAGAACAATAATAAAGGTATCAGCATAGATGATGGAGTCCTCACGATAGATGGATCGGTCATACCGCAGGATATAACCGTGAGGGCGTCAACGCCGAGCGGTGTTGTATACGGTTTCATACCGGTATCGATAGAGTGGGCTGATTCGCAGACTGAAACAGTTCTTTCCTATGACGCGTGTGAAACGGAGATCACGAACACAACGCTTACCGATTCATGGGACGGCTCAAAGGCGTATTTGACGAGTGACAGTATAACATATGCATTTGGAGATCAGGATGCATATGCCATAACGGATGTCGACATAAGGTTCGGTTCGACCGATGGGAATGGTCTTACACTTTATAACAACAATGGCTCCGAAAATTCGAATATACGTGTTCACGGCGGTGCGCTTGAACAGCAGACAGGAAGCAGTAATTGGGACCCGATCATTCCAGCTGAAAGCTTTGATCCGGAAGCGTGGTATCATATAGAATTTTTATATCTTAACGCCAGCGAATCCGGATATAAGATATACATATATGATGATAACGGAGAAAAAACTCTTGTTCGTACTATGGCAAACTGCAATAGAAGGAATGACAAACCTTACGGGAAAATAACATTTACTTCCGGATTGGCTGTAGATAATTTCAAAGTTGCACTTGCACAGCCGGATGCCGTTTCGATCATTTCCCCTCAGCAATATGTATCAGTCGGCGGTACGGCGCAGTACAGCGTGACGGCTTCCAGGAATGGGCTGACAATGGAGGATCCGGATGTTACATGGTCGGTATTCGACAGCAGCGAACTTCCGATCATTGATGGAAGTGTCACAATAAGCGAGAACGGCCTTTTAAGTGTTGATGCAATGACACAGCCGCAGACGATAGCGGTCAGGGCATCTGCCGTTAACGGCGTGTATGATACGGCAGTTGTAACTATACAGTCTACAGATATCTTTACAGTGACAAATATCGGAGTGAACGAGGATAAGACAGAGATCGTTAAGCTCTACATGGAAAAGAATTTCTATTATGCTGACGATGTGACGTTTATTATTTCTGTAAGATCTTCTGAGGGAGCTCTTAAAAAGGTTAATATTGTAAACACCTTTGGTGACAGGTTCGTAATAGGTTCGAACGAAGTGTCATTAAATTTTGCTCTTCCTGATGATTTCGATCCTGAGAGTGATACCATAGATGTAATGGTATGGACTGCGCTGTAAATTGAATTATATGCCAATTGCGAGGCGGCATAAGTTTATATAAGTAGTGATATACGGAATAATATCCAATTGTGAAGCTATTTAACTGCGGATGAAACGCACCGGTCGGGGTATAGATATACACCGCCGTGTGCGTTTCGTTCATTTTGAGTCTAAAATCAGGCAGTCTTTTGGGGGAATCAATGTGACAGCCTTCCGTTTAATATAGTCAACAAACACCGATTATGATATGATAGCGAATATGTATAGATTATTAAATTTTTTATTAAATCATAAAAAACAGTTGAGATTTGAATATATTTGTGATATAATTTTTCTGATACAGATTATTAGTAGAAAAGGACTGATTTTGTGTTCGGATATGTTACTGTTGCAAAAAGTCAGCTCAGTGAGAAGGATTATAAGACCTTCTGCGCCTATTACTGTGGTCTTTGCCGTGCTATCGGCAGAGAATGCTCGCAGCTTTCGAGATTAGGGCTGAGCTATGACATAACTTTTCTTGCAATAGTTCTTTCCTCTGTAATAGGAAAGGAGCCTGAAACGGTATCCCATCGGTGCGCAGTGCATCCGACAAAAAAGAGATTATCTGTTGTAAATGATATGGCGGTCGATTATGCTGCCGCAATGGGAACGATGCTTACATATTTGAAGCTTGAGGATGATCTGAGAGATGAACACAGTCTGAAGGCTGCGGCGGGAATGGCTGCGATGCGGTCCGGCTATAGGAGGTCATGCAGAAGGTATCAGCCTGAGGCGGATATGATCAGGGGACAGCTTGCCGAACTGAGCCGCCTTGAGAAGGACGGCTGCGATTCGATAGATGAAACGGCGGAGGCTTTTGCAAAAATTCTGGAGAACATGTTCACTCCGGGTTTTATAGAAGAGGATACGTTACGTCGTTCGCTTGCCTGGCTAGGATATAACCTGGGAAGATGGATATATATAATGGATGCCTATAATGATATGGACAGCGATATGAAAGAAGGCTCGTATAATCCGTTGCTTGCGGGCGGAAAAAGTCCTGAGTATTACCATGGTGAGGCCGCGCGGGAAATAGAGCTGAGCCTGACCTTTACACTGGAAAATATAGCTTCCGCTTTTGAGCTTATTGATCTTGGCGGGAATAAAAATATAATAGGCAGAATAATCTATACATGTCTTAAGCAAAAACAAAAGGCTGTGCTTTCGGGAGAGGATGCGGTTATGGATAACCGCTGCCTTTTAAGAGGAACTACGAACGGAAGCGGTTCACGGCTACGGAGGAATGAAGGTAAATGAATCCATATGAGGTTCTCGGCGTCAGCGAGGGCGCAGACGAGGAAACGATAAAAAAAGCATATAAGGAGCTTGTCAAGAAGTATCATCCTGACAGATATGTCAATAATCCGCTTGCGGATCTTGCAGCGGAAAAAATGAAGGAGATCAATCAGGCATACGATATGCTTATGAAAAAGAATACAGGAGGTCCGCAGCAGGGCGGGTACAGCGCCGGAAACAGAAGCGGCGGCTACGGCGGCTTTGGTGGCTACAGCGGTACTGGCGGCTATGGAGGAGCTGGAGGCTTCGGAGGAACACCCAGCTTTGAGGCTGTTAGGACGCTTTTGAATATGAACAGACCTACAGCCGCTATGCAGATGCTGCAGCAGCTGCCTAAAACAGCGGAATGGTATTATCTTAACGGGCTGGCTATGATAAGGCGCGGATGGTACAGCCAGGGTATACAGAATATGGAGCAGGCGGCAAGGATGGATCCGTCCAATACGGAATACAGCGATATGCTCAATAATATCAAAAACCGTGCGTCGTCGTACAACACGGGACGAACACCGTACAGCTCAGGTGTGGATTGCTGTTCATCTATGCCTTGCTTATGTCTGCCGTGTATATGTCCGTGCGACTGCTGCTGAGCGGAGATAAAAGATTTTTTAATTGAAAGGATTTTTTTATGTCAGGAAAAGAAGAAGGAAATGGAGAAAAGCATATAACCTCTATCGGCGGACAGGCCGTTATGGAGGGAGTTATGATGCGCGGTCCGTTCAAGACTGTTACGGCCGTTCGCAAGCCTGACGGGGAAATTGCGAAAAAAATTGATGAAAATGGAACAAAAACACGTCCGAAGATCTGCCGTTTTCCGATCATACGCGGATGTGTAAGCTTTATCGACAGTCTTGTCATAGGAATGAAGTCGCTTATGTACAGCGCGGAATTTGTCGATATCGAGGAGGACGGCGAGGAAGAGCAGAGTAAGTTCGACAAGTGGCTTGAGGACAAGCTCGGTGATAAGATCAAGGACGTTGTCATATATTTTGCAATATTTTTATCGATCGTGTTCAGTGTCGCTCTGTTTATACTGCTTCCCTCGCTGCTGGCGAGCTTGTTTGAAGCGATACCGGCATTGCAGCCGGTCACATCAACACAGGCTTTCACAAGTGTTTTTGAAGGAATAATGCGAATGGCGATATTTCTCGGCTACATGGTACTTATATCGAGAATGAAAGAGATCAAGCGTGTTTTTGAATATCACGGTGCGGAGCATAAAACTATCGCATGCTACGAGGGCGGCGATGAGCTTACGGTCGAAAACGTTAAGAAATATACGCGTTTTCATCCAAGGTGCGGAACGAGCTTTCTGCTGTTCGTAATGATCATAAGTATAATAATCTTCGCTTTCCTGCCGAGATTTGATGATTTTCCAAGGATAGCTTCGATATTTCTCAGGATGGGAACTAGGATATTGTGTCTCCCGGTAGTAGCTGGGCTGTCCTTTGAGGTGATAAAATGGGCGGGCAGGAGCAAGAACTGCATTGTAGGCGCGCTTTCGAAGCCCGGTTTGTGGCTTCAGAGGCTTACTACGCGTGAGCCGGATGATTCACAGATAGAAGTTGCGATAGAATCGATGCTCCCGTGTATCCCGGAGAACAAAGAGGAAGACAAATGGTGATCAGCAGACTGCGCTCTCAGCTGCGCAGGCAGCTGGGTGAGAACGCGCATGAGGCGGATTGGATAATAACGCATGTTACAGGCTTGAGTCCGTCTGATTTTGTGCTGAGCAGCAGGGATATAACAAAAACGGAGCTGCGTGAGATTGGGGATATAGTAAAACGCCGAAATTCGGGCGAACCGCTGCAGTACATACTCGGCGAGACCGAATTTATGGGTCTGACATTTCGGGTAAATGAACAGACGCTTATCCCGCGCGCGGATACAGAAACGCTTGCTGAGACTGTTATAGAGCATATAGGAAGCAGACCTCTGCGAGTGCTCGATATAGGTACCGGCAGCGGCTGTATAGGAATAAGCATAGCCAAACTTTGCAAGAGAAGCACTGTGACTCTGCTTGACCGCAGCGATGCAATACTTGCCGCCGCGGCTGAAAACGCGTCATTGAACGGTGTTTCGGCAGAAACGGTCAAATGCGATATCTTAAAGGCGGCGCCGGAGGGCGTATATGATGTTATCGTATCAAATCCGCCGTATATAGAAACTGCTGTGATATCCGGTCTCGACAGTACAGTCAGAGACTACGAGCCTATAGCTGCTCTTGACGGCGGCGAGGACGGACTTGTGTTTTACAGGCGTATAATCGGGATAGCGCCGGATATACTTGAAAGTAACGGGTTTATTGCATTTGAGATAGGCTTTGATCAGGGCGGAAGTGTAACGGCTATGCTCAGGGACAGCGGCTTTACAGATGTGAGCCTCAAGCAGGATCCATGCGGCAATGACCGTGTTGTAACAGCAAGGCTTAAGCGGACTGCTGTTTAGTGCGCGGTCTGCGTTTATAGAGTTACGGCAATTGCTCATACCTTGTGATTGCCTGCTTTAGATCGGAGCAAAGCCCGATCGGCTGCGGCGGTTGCAGCATCGTTATAAACACATGAAAGGGGAAATACAGGAATGAAAAAGATCGGAATACTCACAAGCGGAGGCGATTGTCAGGGGCTTAACGCGGCTATACGCGGCGTTGCGAAGTCGCTGTACGAGGAGTTTGAGGATGATATAGAGATCTATGGTATACGTAACGGCTATGCCGGGCTTATTTACGGAGATATAAAGAAAATGACGAAATCGGATTTTTCAGGTATCCTTACGCTTGGCGGAACTATACTGGGTACATCACGCCAGCCGTTTAAGATGATGCGCGTCATAGACGAGAAAGATCAGATAGACAAGATCAAGAATATGAAGGATAACTACCGCAAGTGGGATTTTGACTGTATCGTTGTACTCGGCGGAAACGGCACTCACAAGACTGCGAACCTGCTGAGCGAGGAGGGGCTCAATGTTGTTTCCCTGCCTAAAACAATAGACAATGACGTATGGGGAACAGATATGACATTCGGATTCCAGAGCGCGTGCGATATAGCAACAGAGGTCATAGATTGTATACACACGACCGCGACATCACACGGCAGGATATTTATAGTTGAGGTAATGGGTCACAAGGTCGGCTGGCTCACGCTCCACGCTGGTATCGCTGGCGGCGCGGACGTTATACTTTTGCCCGAGATACCGTACGATATCGAAAAGCTTGTTGCGCTTATAAATAAGCGTGAGAGCGCGGGCAAAAACTTCTCGATCCTTGCGGTTGCCGAGGGAGCTATATCCAGGCAGGAGGCCGCAATGAAAAAGAAGGAGCTGAAAGCGCTCAGAGCAAGCCAGTCCTATCCGTCTGTGGCGTATAAGGTGGCAGACGAGCTTTCCAAGCATGTTGATAACGAGGTAAGAGTTACTGTGCCGGGTCACTTCCAGCGCGGCGGAAGCCCCTGTGCCTATGACAGGGTGCTTTGCACACGCTTTGGCGCGGCTGCCGCGAAGCTTATAAAGAACGGCAAGTATGGAAATATGGTAGGATTGCAGAATAACCGTATAGTCCCCGTGCCGCTTTCAGAGGTTGCCGGAAAGCTGAAAAAGATACCGGTGGACTGCGACCTTATCGATACAGCGAGAGAGGTGGGCATCTCGTTCGGAGACTGATGTTATTTATGGATAATTGCAAGGCTTATTTTACGGCTGCGCAATTATCCTTTTGTGTATAAATTGCGATTTAGGTAATTGCGACACCTAATAAATTACGATTGTACTGGAGGGATGGATATGTCAAGAGAGGATAGGGCGGAGGAGCTTTTTCGCTCAGGCTTTAACTGTTCGCAGTCGGTAGTGGGGGTGTTCTGTGATGATTTCGACATCGATTTTGATACGGCAATGAAGCTTTGTGAGTGCTTCGGCGGCGGCTTTGCTCGGATGCGATTGGTCTGCGGTGCGGTATCGGGGATGGGGATCGTTACAGGCATGGCGCTTTCGCGCGGCGCCGGAGAGGGGAACACCCGTGCGGCTGTATACGGAAAGGTACATGAGCTTTCGGAGAAATTCAAGGCGCATAACGGCTCTATAATCTGCGGTGATCTGCTTGGGATAAATAAGGACAGCAAATACGATTCAAAGCCGGAGGAGCGCACGGAGGCTTATTATAAAAAACGGCCGTGCATAGAGTGTATCAGGGAATGTGTACGCCTTGCGGAGGAAGGACTAAGCGATCATATAAATAAAGATAATTGATTTTTGGCCGGTGGTGATCAGATGGAAGAAATAAAAAATTATAAATGCCCATGCTGCGGTGCGCCGCTGGTGTTCAGCGGAGAAAAGCAGAAGCTGCACTGCGAGTCATGCGGCGCCGAGCTTGAAACAGATGCGGTGCGTGAATTTGCCGAAGCTGATGAACGTGTCCGCGGTGATTCAAAGTACGATTGGGATACATATACTCCGAGAGATTTTGGTGAGGCTGAAAAACAGGGAGTGTCCTCGTATTCCTGTCCGTCCTGCGGGGCGGAGATAACAGGCGATTCAAGTCTGGGGGCGTGTACCTGTCCTTACTGCGGGAATGCGGCTATAGTAAAGCACAGCTTTGAGGGTGCGTATATGCCGGACTACGTTGTGCCGTTTAAGATAGATAAGGGCTCTGCGATGAAGAAGCTGCTTGAAAATGCTAAGAAAAAAATATTTATCCCCAAGGCGTTCAAGGATGAAACTAGACTGAAAGAGATAACGGGGATGTATGTGCCGTTCTGGATGTTCGACTGTGACGTTGACGGTGAGGCGACATTCCGTGGAATACGCACACATGTATGGAGCGACAGGAACTATAATTATACGAGAACGGATCATTATATGCTCTATCGCAGCGGCAGCGCGGTATTTAAAAATGTTCCGGTAGACGCGTCCACAAAGGCCGAGGATGCGTACATGGACGCTATTGAGCCGTTTGACTGCCGTGAGGCTATGGATTTTGATACCGCATACCTTTCCGGCTATCTGGCGGATAAGTACGACGTTTCTGCGGAGGACAGCATAAACAGAGCAAATGAGCGGATAAAGCAGTCGTTTTCGGATATGCTGAGGAGCACGACTGCCGGTTACGGTACGGTATCGGTAAACGGCACTAGGGTGGATTTTTCAAACGGAAAGATCCGCTATGCGCTTATGCCGGTATGGTGGCTTAATGTTAAATACAGGGATAAGATGTACAGGTTTGCGATGAACGGACAGACCGGCAAGGCTGTAGGAGATTATCCGGTAGACAGAGCAAAGCTCGCCGCGTTTTTCGGCTGCACGTTTGCCGTGCTCGGAGCAATAGCAGTGGTTCTGTGGTATTTCATTTGATGGGGGTTGTGTCATGAGGAAATTATTTGTTTTGCCCGCCGTGCTGGTGCTGCTTTGCCTAGGTACTGTGTTCTCATATGCTTCGGCTGCGTCTGTTGCGATAAACCCTGTGAGCGACTATGCCGGTATGCTTACAGAGGATGAGGAGCGCATTCTGGCTGACGGGCTTGAATATATAAGGGAAACATATGCTTCTGATGCGGCTGTGGTAACTGTGCCTGATCTGGAGGGCAAAAGCGCGCAGGACTATGCGGATGATTTTTTGGACTATAACGGTTACGGTATAGGGAGCGACAGCTCCGGTATATTACTGCTGATATCCGAGGAGCCGCGCAGGTATCATATAACCACGAGCGGCAGATGCTTTGATATATTCAATGACGCTGCCATAGATTATATGTGCGGGAATGTCGAAGCGGAGCTTAGGAACGACAGGTATTACGAGGCATGCGCTGTGTTTGCGGAGGATTGTAAGGATATATTTGAGAGCTATGCTGCGGGCGAGAGTTATGAGCCTCCGAAAAGCATAGGACTGCTCATAGCGATGCTGGGGATCGCGCTGGTGCTGGCGGTGATAATAACAGCAGTCGCAGGATCGACGATGAAGGATGCGAAGCTCCAGGTCAATGCGGATCTGTACGCGGAGGGCCGGAGCGTAAAACTGAAGAGCTCGCGTGATATATTCCTTTACAGCAGCGTTACGAGAACACCAATACCAAAGTCAAACAGCGGCGGTTCAACAGGGCATGTTTCATCGAGCGGCAGAGTACACGGAGGCGGGGGCGGAAGCTATTAAAGCATATATAATAAATAATATCTGAAAGGAGAACGAATATGGGATTGATCAGAGCTGCAGCGGGCGCTGCGGGAGGCGCGTTTGCGGATCAGTGGAAGGAATATTTCTGCTGCGAGGCGATGGACGCTGAGGTCCTTGCGGTGAAGGGCAGGAAGCGTACGGGAAAAAGGAGCTCGAACAGGCGCGGGGACGATAATGTCATATCGGACGGCTCGGTCATAGCCGTAAACGAGGGTCAGTGCATGATGATCGTTGAGAACGGAAGGATCGTCGAGCTCAGTGCGGAGCCGGGAGAATATGAGTATAACAGTTCAATGGAGCCGAGTATTTTCAGCGGAGAGCTGGGGGACGCCGTGCGCCGTACGTTTGAAGAGATCGGAAAACGCTTCAGCTTCGGCGGTGAGCCGGCTAAGGATCAGAGGATCTATTATTTCAATACGAAGGAGATAGTGGGCAATAAGTACGGCACGCCATCTCCGGTGCCGTTCAGGGTAGTCGATGCGAATGTGGGACTTGATATGGATATCTCGATCCGCTGCCATGGGGAATATTCCTACAGGATATTTGATCCGCTGCTTTTCTATACGAACGTATGCGGAAATATCGAGGATGAATATACCCGTGATATGCTTGACAGTCAGCTCAGGACTGAACTTATGACCGCGCTGCAGCCCGCGTTTGCGAGGATATCCGAAATGGGTATACGCTACAGCGCGCTTCCGGGACATACCGTGGAGCTGGCCGAGGCGCTCAATTCCGTCCTCACGCCGAAATGGCGTACGCTGAGGGGGATAGAGATCGTTTCGGTAGGCGTTTCCGCGGTGACGGCGTCTGAGGAGGACGAGGCTATGATAAAGGAGCTGCAGAGGAATGCGGCGTTCCGTGACCCTCGCATGGCGGCGGCGCATATGGTCGGAGCTCAGGCCGAGGCAATGCAGAGCGCGGCGAAAAATCAGTCCGGGGCTGTGAACGGATTTATGGGTTATTCGATGGCCGGAGGCGGAAACACAAATATCGGAGAGCTGTTCAAAATGGGCGCGGAGCGGAAAGAGCCTGCCGCGCCGGCGGATACGTGGAGATGCGACTGCGGAAATGTAAACAGCGGTAAGTTCTGTTCCGAATGCGGTTCGCCGAGACCGGGAAACGGTGAATGGATATGCTCATGCGGAGCAAGGAACACAGGAAAATTCTGCACAGAGTGCGGGAATAAAAGATAGGGGAGTGAATGAAAATGAAAGATGTGAAGCTGAAATGGCTGGACAACAGATCAAAGGGAGGCTTTGTGACCCTCGGAGTGCCTCACGAAAGGGGAGAGCTGCAAAAGGGCGAGAGCATAAGGCTCACGCAGAACGGAACGGAGCTTGAAGCTCAGACAAGGCCTATAGCGTATTGGAACGACGGCAGCGTAAAATGGACGTCGGTAAGCGTCAAGGCCGATGCTTCGGAGGTGACCGTATCCAAGGCGGCGGCTGCGGAGGCGGAGCCTATGTGCGTATCGGAAGAAGAGGGAGCCGTGACGGTAGATAACGGATTGTTCAAAGCCATGTTCCGCACAGGCAGCCAGATACTTATGGATGCGGCGGATATCAAGGCGGAGCTCAAGGCGGTAAAGTCTGTTGTAAAATATGACGGCGATGATACCGTAAAGAGGAATATCCCGTATTATGGCGTTGCGGACGAATGCAAGGCAGAGGAAACGGGCCCCGTAAAAACTGTAGTGTGCATGAAGGGTACACACAGGGCTGCGGACGGCAGTGAATTCCTTCGGTTCATCGTAAGGTTTGTGATCTTCAAGGGATCAAATAAAATAGACATCAAGCATACTTTTATATATGACGGTGACGCGCAGACCGATCTTATAGGCGGTATCGGAGTCGTTCTTACGCGTCCTATGAGCGGCTCGTGTATGAACAGGCGGGTAAAGCTTGCGGGTGATCACGGCGTAATGCATGAACCGCTGCAGATACTGAATGTCTGGAGACCGAGAATAGGCACTGATTATTACAATGCGCAGATGCGCGGTGAGAATGTGGACGTTTCGGACGCGATAGACGCGAGAAACGGTCAGCCGTGCGCTGATATGCTGGATAACGTGACAAAATGGGACTGCTACCGCTTGTATCAGGCAACTCCGGACAGCTTTATCGTGAAGAAAAAGACGGCTCCGGAGCAGTGCGCGTATATAGACGCCAATTTTGGCGGGCGCTCGAAGGGACTCATGTATGCCGGCGACGAAAACGGAGGTTTTGCGGCGGCAATGAGATGCTTCTATGAAAAAGCTCCATCAGAGCTAAGCGCATCGGGACTTTCCGGCGATGAGGGCTCGATAACCGTATGGATACATCCGACCGAGGCTGAGCCGCTGGATATGCGCCACTATGATACTATAGCGCATGACCAGACGTATTACGAGGGATATCCGTGGGTAGGCTCGGATCCCTATGGCATAGCCGCGACAAACGAGCTGTCGGTCATGATCTACAGCAGCACTCCGTCAGACGAGGAGCTGATGGAGACGGCGGAGTCGGTACAGCGTCCGGCGGTGCTGGTATGCGAGCCTGAGCGTTACAAGGAAACAAAAGTGATGGGAGTATTCTCACTGCCGGACAGATCCACACCGCTCAAGAGATGGCTCGAGGATGAGCTTGACAAGGCTGCGGCATTTTATATCAAGGAGGTTGAGCAGCGGCATTGGTACGGCCTGTTCAATTTCGGCGATGTTATGCATACATATGATTATGGCAGACACTGCTGGAAATACGATATGGGCGGCTATGCATGGCAGAATACGGAGCTTGTTCCCACTCTCTGGCTGTGGTACGCGTTCCTAAGGAGCGGCAGGGGCGACATATTTGACATGGCGGAGGCTATGAGCCGTCATGCCGCGGATGTGGACGTATACCATATCGGTGACAAGAAGGGCATAGGGAGCCGCCATAATGTGATACATTGGGGCGATTCATGCAAGGAGCCGAGGATAGCGATGGCGGGACATCACAGAGCGCTTTATTATCTCATGGGCGGAGACTATAGGATAGGCGATGTGTTCGATGATGTTCGTGACGGCGATTTTGCGACACTGAAGAATGACCCGCTCGGCGCATTCTACGATAAGGAGTCAATGAAGCTGCCTACGCACGCGAGGAGCGGTCCGGACTGGTCCACCTACTGCTCAAACTGGTATACGGAGTGGGAGCGGCATGAAAACACGAAGTACCGCGACAAGATCCAGACAGGCATAAATGATCTCAAGAAAGCGCCCATGCGAATGATATCCGGCTCAAATTTCGAGTATGATCCGGAAACGGGACATCTCGGCTACATAGGTGAAAGCGCGGCCGGCGGCTCGCATCTTGCCGTTTGCATGGGAGGTCCGCAGACGTGGACGGAGCTTGCGGATCTGCTGGGAGACGATGAGTTCAGGGATATGCTGATCCAGTACGGTGAATTCTATTTCCTTCCGGTTGAGGAGAAGGTCAAGGCGTCAAACGGTCTGCTGACCGGTAATGGATTTGTATATCCTTATATGGCGTCCGGAATGGTGAGCTATGCCGCGCATGAGACAGGCAATGAGAAGCTTGCTTATCAGGTATGGCAGGTGCTTATACATTCGCTTGCCGGCAAGGACAAGAATGAAGGCTTTGACAAGGAGATCATCAGGGACTATTTCAATAACAAGGAGCTTGATGAGATGTTCTGGATAAGCACTAATTTCACGGCACAATGGTGTCTGAATACAATTGTGGCGCTTGAGCTTACAAAGGATCATATGAAGGATACAAAAGAGGAATACGCATGGGAGGACTGGGTGAAGTGATCCTGATACTGCAGGGGCTGTGCTGAGCAGCCCCTGTGTGATCGTTCAATAAAGCGATTTCTTGTTTTTTACATTTGCGAAGGTTGACAAATACGCTGGTTTGATGTATAATATTAAAGGTGTTCGTTTCAGTGCATCATTATGACAAAAGCAGAAAGGGGGATGAGTCTTGGATTTTACAGCGATAGATTTTGAAACAGCCACATCGGCATATACCAGCGCATGCAGCCTTGGTCTGTGCGTGGTGGAGAACAATGTTATTAAAGAAAGAAAAGAGATATTCATCAAGCCCTATCCTTTTGAGTTTAACGATTTTAATATAAAGATACATGGGATCACGCCGAAAATGGTGCGCGATATGCCGCGCTTCAACGGATACTGGGATGAGATAAGGCCGTATATAGAGCACAGAATGGTGATAGCGCATAACGCGTCGTTCGACGTAAGGGTGCTTTGCAAAACACTGGAGCATTATGGGATATCACTTCCCGATTTTGATTATATGTGTACGGTAAAGCTTTCGCAGAAGGCGTATCCGGAGCTGGAAAGCCATAGGCTGAACAGGCTTTGCGGCGCGCTGGGCATAGAATTTGATCATCATCATGCGTATGATGATGCGTATGCATGCGCGATGGCCTTTCTGAGAATGGCGTATGATTACAGCCTTTATACCTTTGATGAGATCGAGGAGTGCTTTGATGTCAAAAGAGGACATATAGACAAGGGCAGTATCCTGAAGCCCGTAAAGCACAGCAGGAGAAAAAAGACAAAAAAAGCAGGATGAAGAGGAGCTGTCGCTTTTAGCGCAGAACGGGGCTGTTGCAAAACTCATCGAGTTTGCAACAGCCTCTTTGCTTGTATCTCAAAAAACGATAAGCTTTACAAAATAGAGCAGCAGCAGATGCGCCGGATAGAATATGTACAGCGCATATTTCGGACAGCTGCCGCGCTTGCCGTTGTACAGCCTAAGAAGCGGGAGCGCAAGAAGACAGCCCGCGTAGGTAAGAGAGTTGAGCAGCTGTATAACGTTCACAGTGTCTGTCTGTGCAAATGATACTGTCAGACCGATATGCCGGACTATAAAATGGATGAACAGGACAGTTACAAATGAATAAGCCTGCCTTTTGAAATCACCGCGAAACCATGCGAATATCACGATCGACAAAACGCCGAGCAGCCCCCAGTCACTGTTCCTGGTTATGAACAGCGCGCATACAAGAGCTATGAGCTTCCAGCGGTGCCGAAGCTTTGATTTGACCACTGTGAGCAGGCATAAACCGACAAACAGTGTGAAGATAACGTTTCTGTTCGAATAGCAGCCGGAAAGGAAAGAATAGGTGTTCGCCGGCACTGCGCCTAGACTGAACAGATAATAAGGGATCTGAGATATGGCAGCGAACATGCCCATTCTTAAAATGTATCTGCTAAGATCATGAGTTTTGTAAAAGCCCTCGGCTATGAACCAGCACATTATAACGATAGTGATGCGGCTTATCGTATGAGCAGCGAGCAGGATATAGTAATTAGGTGCCAGAAAGGATATATGGTCAATAAGCATAGCTGCCGCGGCAATAAGCTGCAGATTAGATTTGCTCAGTATTTTTTTATCCATTATTTTGTAACTCCGTATAGTATGTATTTATACCGTCAGCGATAGCTTTTCCGATGCTGTCGCTTTCGGAATTTAATATTTCAAGGTCTGAAGGATCGTCAAAGAAGCCGATCTCAAGATATCCGCATGGTACAGGGGACTTGCAGAATGCGATAAGCTCCGGTTCAAAGCTTATGATACCGTTCCCGGAGCGGCTGAGCGATGTTTCGCTCACTATGCAGTCGTTTATATATCTGCCGAGACGGTTGCTGTCATCAGCATATGTATCCGTAATGCCGCGCTGGTCATAGAGACCATCAAGCGATATATACGCGGAGCCTGAACCTCCTCCGGCATTTGAGTGTATGCATACAAACATTTCGGCATCTGCGTCCTGGGAGGTATCATTGCCAGGATAACAGTAGGACAGGCGGCGGGTTATTGACGGGTTTTCATCGTTGGTCGTTCGCGTGAGGCGGACCGTATAGCCCATGGATTCAAGATATTTTTGTGCTGCAAGGGCATTGCTGAGATTTATCTCCGGCTCTGTTGCGCGGTCCCCGTTTTCTATCGGATACCAGCAGGAGCCGTTTTCGGGCGCTCTTCCGCTGCAGCCGCTGCTCTCGCAGTCCTCTGTTGAGGAGTCCGTTTTATAATGTCTCCATTCTCCCCATTCTCCGGAGGAGTTCTGTACCCAGCCTGAGCTGCGCTTTTCATCGTCATCCATAAGAGAGGAGGACTTGCCGTGACCCGGATCAAGCACGATCACAGGCGCCGATGTATCGGAAGCGATCGACATATCAGAGCCCTGCGTTGACGCTGCGGCCAGAGCGTTCTCTGCGGCCGCTATCTCGCGGCTGCTTATGTCGAAAGAGGCCTTTATCTCCTCATCTGATCCGAATGCAAAATAGATAGTGTTGCTCGCATCTGAACTCATTGCGCTGCCTAGCTGATTAAGCGCTGAATCCGGTATAAGTACAGTGTCATCCGAGGTATAGCACGTGAATTCAGAGCCGTTAGCATCGAGCGGTTTTGAAGCCGTATAAGCTGCAGCGCCGTTTAGCGAGGCTTCAAACGCTGTAGCATCGGCGCTGTATTCGCCGCCGTAGCTTAGGCTGTATGAAGTGCCGCTGTCTGTGAATACAAATCCGAAGGGCTCAAGATCCGTGGCTGAAAGGAAGATATTATCCATACCGCTTATGGTATATGCGGGTATATCTTCATTGTTGATCTTTACGGTCTTGTCCGCGGCGGCTATCGTTCCGGCTATGCCGGAGTGTTCCGTTTCCGGGCTTTGCATGGACTGTCTTACGATATATCCAAGCTCAAAAAGGATAATGACCGAAAGTGCGGCGGTTATGATGATCTTAAACGTTTTTTTGCTTATCATCAGTGTCTCCTCCGTTTCCCGCAGAGGCAAAAGCGCCGATAACTTTTCCGTATACCTCAGCGGAGTTGTTTTTATAATATTCCGCCATAGCTTCCGCCTGATCGCGAGAGCCGGCATAAAGTGTGAGCGACATAACAAGCGTCTTGTCATCATCATAAAGCTCGCATTCTGTGTTGTATTCATTCATATTTATAGGCGTTACAGATGCACGGACCGCTTCGCGGCGCCGTTTTTCCAGATAAAGCTCCTTTATGGAGTTATCTATAGGCTCGCGCACGATAAGCGGTATCTGACTGTAAAAAAAGTCGATAACATATCTTCCCTTTTGAGTGACTGTGTAAACTGTAAGCATATCGCTCAGCCGTCTGGAAACGACATGTCCGGTCTGGATAAGATTGTCAAGCCCCAGCTGAAGATCGGTAAAATTGATCTCACAGTTACCCTGCACGGTGTTCAGCAGATCAGTATATGCCAAAGGCTCGTCCGCCTTGCTCAAAGTGTAAAGTATTATGAACTGGATCATCAGATCATCTTCTATTTCACGGTTGTATAAGATCTTATTCAAGGATAGCACCACCAATTAAAATAATATTTTCATATATAGTATAACACAGTTTTTTGAAAAAAGATATACCTTTTTTGAAAAAATTTTAATCTAGACGGATGTTCTTTATGCAGGACATTAATGCTATGTATCGAATAGGTCGGCTATTGTGCTGAAATACATGGTAGCAGTCAGCTGATGATTGGTGATGATGCATAAAATGATAATTAGTCAATATTTTTTTATAAAAAAGTATTGACATATACAGCGCATTATGCTATAATATTTTTCGTTGTTGAGAGACAATTAAATATAGCGGGGTAGAGCAGTTGGTAGCTCGCAAGGCTCATAACCTTGAGGTCGCAGGTTCAAGTCCTGTTCCCGCACCCATTTTGACCGCAGCTTAGCTGCGGTTTTTTGTTTGGTGTTTTGGGTGATGTCTTATTATTTATAATGGCACAGCCTGTCTTTTTCATAGATCTTACATCAATTTAATGTAAAGCCGGGGTATAACATTTTACATCTGTTTTACACTTATCAAACGAATACTGCTGAATATGACTTTTTTCGTGTACGGATCGGCCAGGCTGTGTAAAGTTTATGTAAAATAAAGAATATTCTACTTGCGAAAGAAATCATTATATTATATAATAGGTATAATTGATGTAAAGTGATGCTGTGTGCATTGCGTTTATATCATTGGATTTAATGTAAAGGAACAAAAGAAAGCACCTGAGAAAGTGGAGGGATCTTATGCAGATGATATATTGCGTAGAGGATGACGACGGGATAAGAGAGCTTATTTCATATGCGGTCAAAACCTCTGGGTTTGAGGTAAAGGAATTTTCCGATGCCGCAGGATTTGAAAAGGAGCTGGCAGTAAAGCTGCCGTCGCTAGTGCTTTTAGATATCATGCTTCCTGATAAGGACGGTATTGCGATATTGAACGATCTGAGAAATAATCAGACAACGAAATACCTGCCGGTCATACTTCTGACAGCCAAGAACGGTGAAATGGACAAGGTAAAAGGTCTGAATCTCGGAGCCGACGACTATATAACTAAGCCGTTTTCAGTCCTTGAGCTTATCTCGCGCATCAAAGCTGTGCTGCGCAGATCGGAGCGCGAGGAGGTACGCGCTCAGGATTTTCATGGGATAGTTATAGATCTGCCAAGCAGAAAGGTAACGATCGACGGCAATGAGATACAGCTCACATACAAGGAATTTGAATTGCTGAATTGCCTTACGGAAAAACAGGGACAGGTCATAAACCGTGAATTCTTGCTCAGGAAGATATGGGGATTTGATTTTGAGGGAGAGACTCGTACACTGGATGTACATATAGGCAGTCTCAGACATAAGCTCGGTGATAAGAGCAAATACATAGAGACTGTGCGTAATGTAGGATATAAATTTGTGTAAAAGGATACAGGAGAAAAAGAGATGAGTATATTCAATGTGTTAAGTCTTATAGGCGGTCTGGCGCTGTTTCTTTATGGAATGGAGATAATGGGCAGCGGGCTTGAGAAGCTCGGCGGAGGAAAGCTGGAGCGGATACTTGAGAGATTGACATCAAGCCCAATAAAGGGCGTTATTCTCGGCGCTGCCGTTACCGGAGTTATCCAGTCGTCATCAGCCACGACCGTAATGGTGGTTGGCTTCGTAAATTCAGGGATAATGAAGCTGAGTCAGGCGATAGGTATCACAATGGGCGCAAATATAGGTACCACTGTGACAGCGTGGATACTCAGCCTGTCAGGTATTCAGGGCGACAGTTTTTTGGTAAACATTTGCAAGCCAGAGAATTTCACACCTATTTTGGGAATAATCGGAGTCGGCATAATAATGATGTCGAAGTCGAACAAGAAAAAGAATACCGCGAATATAATGCTCGGATTTACAGTTCTTATGTACGGAATGTCGACTATGTCAGCGGCAGTTGAGCCGTTGAAGGATGTTCCTGAATTTACAAATATACTCATAATGTTCGAAAATCCGATACTCGGCGTTTTGGCGGGCATGATACTAACAGCTATCATACAATCGTCCTCAGCGTCGGTAGGTATACTTCAGGCGCTCTCGGCTACCGGAGCTATCACCTTCGGATCTGCGATACCTATCATTCTGGGACAGAATATAGGTACCTGTATAACAGTTATCCTTTCGGCGATCGGTACTAGCAAGAACGCAAAGCGTGCGGCGGTAGTGCATTTGTATTTTAATGTTATAGGTACGGTGATATTCCTTTCGCTGTTCTATATCGTAAACGCGTTTGTGGATTTCTCGTTCCTAAATGATCCTGTAACGCCTGTAAATATAGCAGTAGTGCATACACTTTTTAATGTTATAACAACAGCTCTGTTCCTGCCGTTTACAAAGCTTTTGGAGAAACTGGCAAAGATGACAATAAAGGATGGGGACGAGACAGATATGTTCTCTATTCTTGATGAAAAATATTTCCAAAACCCACAGTATGCACTCGATCAGAGTACCACGCTTACGTCTAATATGGCGTATATAGCGCGTGAGACCCTTGATCTTGCAGTAGAGTCCATGACTGATCTGACAGAAAAGCTCGATGCCAAGATAATAGAGAATGAAACGCAGCTTGATGATTATGAGGATGCGCTCAGCAAATATCTTGTGAGATTGTCTGCAAGAGCGACAGGTGTTCACCAGTCGCGCAGGGTGACAATGCTCCTGCATGTTATAGGTGAGTTTGAGCAGATGACGGATTATGAAGCGAACATACTCTACGCATCGCGCACAAAGGCGGGACGTGACTATAAATTTTCGGAGCAGGCGACCGTGGAGATGGATACGCTCGTTTCTGCCGTACGTGAAATAATGGACAGAACTATTTCAGTATTTGTTGATAACGATATGGAGAAGTCATTCACAGTAGAGCCGCTTTGTGATGTTATAGATACTCTTTGCGAGGAATTGAAAAAGCGTCATATCATTAGGATGCAGAACGGACAGTGTACAGTTGAAACAGGCATACTATTCACCGATTATATAACGGCGCTTGAGAAGATAAGCTATCACTGTAAAAATACAGCAGCATTTGTTATTCAAATGAATGATGCGACTTATCAGCTTCATTCTGATGCGCATGAGCGGAGGAGAATGTCGCCGGGGTATAAAAAAGCATATGAGGAGTGCAGAAAGCAGTATGCGCTTCCATTTGTAAATGCGGCAGTATAAAAAAGACAAGGGGACTGATGCAGAGCCGGAAGGTTCTGAAGCAGCCCCTTATATTATAGATCCTAAAAAGAATATTAGGAGGTCTTGGCATGGTGCGGAAAAACGACAACAAAAAACAGAGGAGTTCAATAAAGAACACGATCTTCCGGAACGTGTTCTTTTCGGTATCTATGGCGGCAGCGGCAGCGGTTCTTGCCATGGCTGTTATAGTATTTGTTCTGTTCGGCAGCAGGATAAGCGATGATCTAAAAGCAGATACGAGACATGCTGCTGATTATATGAACACTCTCGGCAGTGTGGATGAAAAGATCGATTTTCTCCATTCAATGTATGATTCGGAGAAGGAAGGGCGTATTACATATATAGGTTCGGATGGGACAGTGCTTTATGACAGTGATGTGGAAGAAGGAGGATTGGAAAATCATCTTGCAAGACCGGAGGTGCGTGATGCTGCTGAGCACGGGTACGGCGAGTCGCATAGAAGCTCTGATACGGCAGGAAAGCAGATATATTATTACGCTTTAAGACTGGATGATGGGACGATCCTCCGGAATTCGAAGCCGTCAAACGTTATATTGGAAACGTTCATAATACTCGTGCCTGCGTGCATTTTGCTGCTGGCTCTTATAATAGTGGGAACAGTTATAGTTACAAGGCATATAACTATAAGGATAATGCGTCCGATATATAACATCGATATAAATAATATCGATGAGAGTAAAATATATGCCGAGCTGCTGCCGTTTTTCAGAAGAATAGAAGCGGAGAATGAGGAAAAGGAAAAGACAGAATCCATAAGGAGGGAATTTTCAGCCAATGTATCGCATGAGCTGAAAACTCCGCTCACAAGCATATCCGGATATGCGCAGATGATAACTAACGGTATGGCAAAGCCTGAGGATGTTACGATGTTCGGTCTTAAGATCGAGCGTGAAGCGGAGCGTCTTATACTGCTCATAAATGATATAATACGTCTGTCAAATCTTGACGAGACCAGCGGCATAGCAGAGCCGGAGGAGGTAAGGCTTGATGAGGTCGCTGCGGATACAATAAGCCATCTTGAGCCTCAGATAGAAAAGAAGGAGGTAAGGGTGTATTACAGCGGGGACGAGAGTGTTGTTCTTGGTGTAAGAACGCTGATAAGCGAGCTGGCGTATAATATAATAGACAATGCTATAAAATATAATAAGCAGGGCGGAAGGATCGATGTATATGTCGGAAAGTCTCCCGGCGGGATAGACTTTTCTGTTTCAGATACCGGAATAGGTATTGCTGAGGAGGATATCGACAGGATATTCGAGCGGTTTTACAGAGTGGATAAAAGCCATTCAAAAACGGTGGGCGGAACAGGTCTGGGATTGTCCATAGTTAAGCACGTTGCGATGGTGCATGGCGCTGAGATAAAGGTGAAGAGCAGAGTAGGGCATGGAACGACGATAACGGTTACATTCAAGCAGGCGAAATGATAATCGTCCCGGCTTATAATGACAGATGGAAGGGGATAAGTATGCTGAAACAGACTGTGTCGGTTTTCATAGGAAAAAATAATTCGGAGATAACTCCGGAGCTGCGCCGCGGCTGCGGCGTCATTTGCGGCTGCACAGGTATATTTTTTAATTTGCTGTTGTTTCTGGGAAAGATTTTTGCCGGGGCGGTGAGTTCTTCTGTTGCCATAACGGCGGACGCTTTCAATAATTTATCTGATGCAGGCTCGTCTGTCGTTTCGATGCTGGGCTTTAAGCTTGCCGGACAAAAGCCTGACAGTTTTCATCCGTTCGGACACGGCAGGATGGAATATGTTGCTGGGCTTATAGTATCGATGCTTATAATACTAATGGGCGTGGAGCTCATGCAGACCGGAATAAAGAAGATAATCTCGCCGGAGCCGGTTTCGCTTACTGCGGCGTCTGTGATCATACTTGCTTTGTCCATAGCTGTAAAGCTTTTTATGTTTGCCTATAACAGGATAATAGGCCGTAGGATCGACTCGGTCTCGATGAAGGCAACGGCTATGGACAGTCTGAGCGATGTATGCGCTACAGCGGTAGTGCTGATATCTACATTGACAGCACATTTTACGGGCTTGGATATAGACGGCTGGTGCGGTCTGGCCGTTGCGTTGTTCATACTTTATGCGGGCTGCCGTGCCGCGTACGATACTGTAAGCCCGCTGCTTGGGCAGAAGCCGAGCAGTGAATTCGTTGACAGCGTTAAGCAAAGCGTACTTTCGCATAAGGAGATAATAGGCGTGCATGATATAGTGGTACATAATTATGGACCGGAATGCGTTATGATAACTCTTCATGCTGAGGTACCCGCGGACGGGGATCTGCTGGAGCTTCATGACGTTGTCGATACGGCGGAAAAGGAACTGGAGCAAAGCCTGAACTGCACTGCCACTATTCATATGGACCCTATAGCTGATGATAATATGACACGTGAAATGAGAGCTAAAGCGGCTCTTGCGGTGAAGCGTATAGATCCGAGAATATCTATTCATGATTTCCGTGTTTCAGACTGCAAAAACAGAAAGAGACTGGAATTTGACGCTCTGATCCCATTTGGGATGGATATCAGCGATGAGGAGCTGGAGGAGCGGATAAGAGGATCGGTCCTGGAAGAAACGGGCTGTGAAACGGAAGTAAAGGTGGAAAAAGGATTTGTATAAGGATAAGGGCTTTATGCTGTAACAGAAAAAGAAGGCTGTCGCTTTTAGCGCAGATCCAAATAGCTTTATAAAGCCATTCAGCTGCGGATGAAACGCACAACTCGGAGTATATGACTCAGCACTTTTGCGCTTTGCAAAAGCCAGACCTTTGGTCTGTCCGCGCCTTCTTGCGCGGCGAGTATACACCGTCGTGTGCGTTTCGTCCGTTCTGCGTCTAAAATCGAGCAATGCGGCAGCTCACTTTTTATCAGCGGCTCAGAGCTTCCTCCAGCTTCAGAATGAGTTCCCTTGCGGCGGCGGTATGCGAGCCTGCTCCGGGATGATCGTGAGCGGCGGTCCACTCGGCTTTCAGATCGGGTAGGAGACAAAATGACGCACGCTTATCATTGTTTTCATAGGCATAAGTATTAACTGTATTCTCGATATACTGCGCTAGACCTTGTCCGATCATGCCGTATGCCCATATGATGAATGCGTGGCTGTTAAGACTGCGGATGAGCTTTAAAAAGCTGTAAACACTGCGGCATACTTTTTTGATATCGTCCTCATCATATGAGCCGTCCTCACGGAGCTTAAGCTTATGGGACTTGCCTGTTTCCGGATCGGTCCATGCAGGATTTGAAAAAGCGCCGGAATCATTGCAGCCAAGATTTACTATAACTGCGTCCGGCTGCCATGCGGAAAAATCATTCTTCACGCATGAACCGAAGACGCGTGAGATCTCGTTGTCCAGAACTGAACATGTATAAGGATATACCAGCGGCATAGCATGATTTGGATTATTGTCCCATGAGCAATGCACGCCCCAGCCGCCTTGTGCTATCAAGCGGTAGTCGGCATCGAGCGCGGCGGCTGTCTGCAGGGCATAGTGACCTTTTGTCGTGAATATCGAGGATACCCAGTCGTTTATGCCTCTTTTTCCGCCCAGACCTTCGCCGGCCGTTATGCTGTCGCCGATAAATTCAAGCTTGTACTTTCTGTCTTTGACAGGGAGCAAAGCTCCGTCAGCTTTTACCGACAGGACCTTTAGATATGTTTTGGGATCGTTTTGTACAGGCTGAGTTTCTTTTATAAGCCGCACATTCTTGACTGTATGTGTTTCCATACCGCGGAAAACGCATATATCGTTTATGCCCTTATGCAGAGGCATTTTTATTATACTTGATCCATTCAGCTCTACTCTGATCCATTGCTCATAGAACTCAAAATCAGATTCCAGCTCTATATGAAGCTCGGCAGCGTCTGTGTTAAGCTCTATGCCGCTGCCTGTCCAGAACAGAACGAGCGGGGGCGTGCATGAGGTGCGCCCGTGTATTTTTATGTTTTTGTCTTTAAAAGGTGTATATGTATTCATAATAATCTCCATTCCGCCGCCCTGCGCCGGCATAAAAAGTAATGGAATTTCTCTTATCCGCAGGGCGAGGAATGATAAGAGATTATTATGCCCATGTGCGTGTCCGAGCATATAGTGCGAGGAAAATTTCACACGGGCAATTTGCTCCTGCCGGAGGCTAACGGGAAAGGAACTTTCACGTTAGCCTCCAAAATGATTTATAGGTCCATGTACTGACTCTTTTTGCGTTCTGTATGCCCCATATAATAATTTAATTTTATCATAAGGCAGATTTTTATGCAATAGAAAATATTATAAAAGCAACGTTTTTCCGAATAATAAAAATATACTGAGGAGCTGTCTCTTCAAGAATAGCATAGGGCTGCTCGATTTTAGTTGCAGAAAGAACGAAACACACCGGACGGTGTATATGTATACTCCAAGCGGTGTGTTTCGTTTATAGTTAAATGGCTTTACAAAGTTATTTAATGATCTGCACTAAAAGCGACAGTCCTCGGCAGCGGCATCAGTCGTTATCTACATCCCATGATGTGATCGTTCCGTCTGATGCGAGGATCTCCGCGGAATATTCAGTCCTGTCCTGACGGAACTCAATGTCGTAGACATATCTTCCGTCATCGTAGTCAGGCTTTGCCTCTGTGAAGGTCACATCGGAAGCAGTAAGACCTGCTCTTTCCAGCGCGATCTCCTTTGCGCGGTCCAGACCTATATCATCGGCCGCGCCGGATGTGTTCTGCGTAGGATACACGTCATGGCGGTCAACGTCCCATGAACGGATGTTTCCGTCAGCGGCGGCTATCTCTGCGGAATACTCAGTTGAGTCCTTATAGAATTCTATGTCATATTCGCGGACTCCATCGTCAATATCCAACCTAGCCTTGGTAAATGTAACCTCGTCAGCGTCCAGTCCGGCGCGCTCAAGAGCGATCTCTTTTGCTCTGTCCAGAGTGATCTCATCTGCCTGCGGTGCTATCGTGCTTGATGCTCCTGAGCTTCCTCCTGAATTGCCGGGAACTATTACATCGGCATCTGTAACTGTAGTCTGCTCATCCTTAAGCTCGATACGCTTATCAGCTTCATACCAGTAGACTGTCTTGCCCATGATCTCGCCTATAGCTCTTACGGGCAGATAGGTAGTCCCTTCATATAGCATAGGATAAACGGTCTCGCCCTGTGCGTTTTTAAAGGTCTTAACTTCACCGTCTATAACTATTGTGAAGTCCGGACGTATCTCTGATTGTACCTTTTGGACCAATGTCGCTGCCGAGACCCCGGCGGCGATACCCGCAGCGCATAGCCCTATAGCTGCAAATAAGGTCACCTTTTTTTTCAACATAAAGATCATCTCCTTTCAGTCATACCGGCGGCTTAAATACATACAAAACCGCACGAATGTGTTTGTTTTTTAAATTATACTATATGACTGGGAATTTGTCAATAGAGATATCAAATATTTTTATTCGTATAAATATTTCTAGTTAAACAGTACAAAGTTGTATATGTTTTTTTGTTCAAAACATAGATTGTTATGAATGCACAAAAAATATATTGACAAATCGGAATAGGTATGTTATTATAAACAATGTAAGGCAGATGTCTTAAATACAACTAAATTCATTGGAATGTAACCGATTATGCGGGCTTAACCAACTAACGCTATGCTATTAAATGAAATGATAGGATATTTGTTTAGGTTGGTTTTTTTATTTTATTCATTTAATTTTGAGGGGACGCAAATGATTATAAAAAAGATAATAAACAACAATATCGTGTCTGCTAATGACATAAACGGACGTGAGCTTATCGTTTCGGGAAAAGGCATAGGCTTTGGAAAAAAGCCCGGCGATGAAATAAACAGGGAGGATGTTCGCAAGATATACCGTATGACAAGCTCCGATGTTCAGAGAAGGCTAATAGAGCTTCTTGATGAAATACCGTATGAGCATCTTAAGCTTGCTGATGAGCTGCTGGACGATATAAAGAAGAACATACCGCACAGACTGAATGAAGGACTTATGCTAACTCTTGCCGATCATGTCAGCTTTGCAATACGCAGGAAGCAGACCGGACTTGAATTCAGCAATAATTTACTGACAGCGATAATGACGTATTATCCGGAGGAGTATGAAGAAGGCGTCAGGTGTCTGGAAATAATAAAGACTGCAGCAGGGGTGGAGCTTAAGCTGGATGAGGCTGGATTTATAGCAATGCATATAGTCAATGCCGAGCTGAATACCAAAATGGATGAAATGTACGAAATAACAAGCATGATCGAGGAATGTGTAAAGGTTGTAGAATATTATTACGACAGGACATTCGATAGGAAATCGCTTTCATTTTCAAGATTTATCATACATCTGAGATATTTCGCGCAGCGTCTGTTTGCCGGGACCGTGCTGGAAAACAATACTGAGGCAGGCGATGAAACGTTCCGCAGACTTATAAAACAGACCTGCCGTTCTCATTATAAATGCGCTCAGGGCATAGCAGATTATATTAAAAGGAAATACGGAAAAGATGTAACAGAGGAAGAGCTTATATATCTTACCATACATTTGAAGCGAATAAATTTATCAGGTGATTAAATGCCGACGCCGGCCGGGTCTGCATTTACATATTATTTTATATATTGCACAGTATAAATATTATAAACTGTGTTGCTGACGGAGAGGAGAAACTATCATGAAAGACAAAATATTTGGTGTATTGCAGAGAGTAGGCCGCTCGTTCATGCTGCCTATAGCGCTTCTGCCGGTTGCTGGGCTTTTGCTGGGGATAGGAAGCTCGTTTACAAATGAAACTATGCTTGAGGCATATCATTTGACTGGTATCATACATCAGGGAAGTGTTTTGTATACCCTGCTTGATATAATGAACAAGGCAGGAAGCGTTGTTTTCGATAACCTTGCACTCCTGTTTGCGATGGGTGTGGCGATAGGTATGGCTAAAAAAGAAAAAGAGGTCGCAGCGCTTTCGGGAGCCATAGCCTATTTGATCATGAATACGGCAATAAGCGCTCTCATATCCGCGCGCGGCGGTGTTGAAGCCATGGCTGCGAATTCAACTACTGAGGTTTTGGGTATAACTACGCTGCAGATGGGTGTATTCGGAGGAATAATAGTAGGACTTGGCGTGGCGGCGCTCCATAACAGGTTTTATAAAACACAGCTTCCGCAGGTGCTCTCATTCTTCGGCGGAACGAGATTTGTTCCGATCGTTTCCAGTGTTGTTTTTCTGTTCGTGGGCATACTGATGTTTTTCGTGTGGCCGGTAGTTCAGGCAGGGATATCAAAGCTGGGTGCGCTGGTGCTTTCGTCCGGCTATGCAGGCACATGGATATACGGTATAATAGAAAGAGCGCTTATCCCATTCGGACTACATCATGTTTTCTATATGCCGTTCTGGCAGACCGGTGTAGGCGGAGAAATGGTAGTGGACGGAACGCTCATACAAGGCGCGCAGAATATATTCTTTGCACAGCTGGCATCGCCTAACACTGCAGAATTTTCTGTAGAGGCTACAAGGTTCATGGCAGGAAAGTTCCCGTTTATGATCTTTGGTCTGCCGGGCGCGGCATATGCAATGTACAAATGCGCGAGACCGGAAAAGAGAAAGATAGTAGGAGGCTTGCTTATTTCAGCCGCTCTTACATCAATGATAACAGGTATAACAGAGCCGCTTGAATTCACATTTTTGTTCGTTGCTCCTGTGATGTATGCTGTACACTGTGTGCTTGCGGGACTTTCATATATGCTTATGCACATATTCAATGTAGGAGTGGGGATGACCTTTTCCGGCGGACTTATAGACATGACGTTGTTTGGCATACTGCAGGGAAACGCAAAGACCCATTGGATATGGATAGTTATAATAGGACTTATATATGCTGTAGTATACTATCTGGTGTTCTCGTTCATGATAAAGAAGTTCGATTATAAAACGCCGGGGCGTGAGGCGGACGATGAGGAACCTAAGCTTTATACACGTGCTGATGTAAATGCTAAAAAGGCGGGAACAGAAGGTAACAGCTCCGGCGCCGCAAATGACAGAGTCAGCGCATTGATACTGAATGGATTGGGCGGAAAGAGCAATATATCGGATCTGGACTGCTGTGCAACAAGACTCAGAGTGACGGTCAGTGATGCGGAGAAGGTAGATGATCAAATGCTCAAGGCAAGCGGTGCGTCAGGAGTTATCCATAAGGGGAACGGAGTTCAGGTGATTTACGGACCGCAGGTATCGGTCATAAAATCACGTCTTGAGGACTTTATGGAAAAGCTGTCTTCCGATACGGCTCCGATCGATGGATCTGCGGAGGAGGATGAAAGCCCGAAGCAGGATACAGCGGAGGATAAACAGCAGGGAGACTTCGAGATAAAGGCACCTTTAAAGGGCAGGGTTATACCACTTTCAGAGGTTGAGGATGAGGCATTCTCAAGCGGTGTTCTCGGCAGCGGTGCGGCTATAGAGCCGGCCGAGGGAAAGCTGTATGCTCCGGCAGACGGCGTTGTCGATAACCTGTTTGACACAAAGCATGCGGTAGGTATAACTACTGATGACGGAGCGGAGCTGCTTATCCATATCGGTATGGATACAGTAAAGCTTAAGGGAGAATATTTCACTGCGCATGTTAATAACGGTGACAGGATCAGGAAGGGAGATCTGCTTATAAGCTTTGATATTGAAGCTATCAGGAAAGCAGGGTATAAGACTGTTACACCGGTCGTTGTATGCAATTCCGAGGAATATAAGGAGGTAGAGCTTGAAGCAAGCGGTAATGTAAATGAAGGAGATAGATTTATAAGGGTCGAAAGATAATACAGTAAGCACGTGCGCCGCATTTGGAGACAAGCTCCGGTGCGGCACACTATTTTGTGAACTTTTTAGACAAAATAGAGAAAAAAGCTTGATTATGACTATTGTTTATGATAAAATATATACAATATTAAAAGTAATCGCTTTGAAGGAAGACAGTAATAAAAAGACAGGGAGGCGTAAAAATGATCACAATAACCGGTAAGGGTGTGTACGGTGCGGTAGCGATAGGAAAGATATCGGTATTCACGCGTAGTGAGGTCACGGTAAAGCGTGCGCATGTTGGGGATCTGGATGCTGAAAAGGCGCGTTTTGAAGAGGCAAAGGCGAAGACTATATCAGAGCTGGGCGAGATATATGAAAAGGCTCTCAAGGAGGTGGGAGAGGCTAATGCCCAGATCTTCGAGATACATCAGATGATGGTCGAGGATGACGATTATAACGAGTCAGTATTGAACATAATCGACACTCAGAAGGTCACTGCGGAGTATGCAGTAGCGGTGACCGGGGATAATTTTGCTGAGATGTTCGCAGCGATGGACGATGCGTATATGAAGGCCAGAGCGGCGGATGTAAAGGACATATCGAATAGGATAATAAAAAATCTGACAAACAGTCAGCAGAGCGAGGCGGCGGCAGGTGATGACAGCGTTATAATCTGCGCGGACGATCTGGCGCCGAGCGAAACTGTATCGCTCGACAAGGAAAAGGTGCTTGCGTTTGTAACGGCGCACGGCTCGTCAAATTCGCATACGGCGATACTTGCAAGAACTATGAATATCCCGGCCGTTATCGGTACCGGGGATGAGATGCTGGAGCAGGTATATGACGGTGCTCAGGCGATAGTGGACGGATATACTGGAAAAATATATATTGATCCGGACGAGAAGACCATGGCCGAGATGAAAGAGAAGCAGTCGAAGGATCTGGAACGGAAAAAGCTTTTGCTTGAGCTTAAGGGCAAAGAAAATATAACGATAGACGGCACAAAGATCAATGTTTACGCAAATATAGGCGGACCTCAGGATATAGGCGCAGTCCTCTTGAACGACGCAGGCGGTATCGGTCTGTTCAGGAGCGAGTTCCTATATCTTGAAAACAGTGACTATCCAACTGAGGAGGAGCAGTTCAGAGCATACCAGAAGGTCATAGAGAGCATGGCGGGAAAGAAGGTAATAATAAGGACTCTCGATATAGGCGCGGATAAGCAGGTGGATTATTTCGGACTTGGAAAGGAGGACAATCCGGCACTGGGCTTCAGGGCTATAAGGATATGTCTGAAGCGTCCTGAAATATTCAAAACACAGCTGAGGGCTCTGTACAGGGCGTCGGTATACGGTAATCTCGGAATAATGTTCCCGATGATCACATCGGTAAAGGAGCTTGAGCAAATAATGGCGATCGTTGATGAGGTCAAAGCCGAGCTCACGGAGCAAGGGCTTCAGTACAGCGACAAGGTAGAGCGTGGGATCATGATAGAGACTCCGGCTGCAGCTGTCATAAGCGACAGGCTTGCGCCGATGGTAGACTTTTTCAGTGTTGGGACCAACGATCTGACTCAGTATACGCTTGCGGTAGACAGGCAGAACCCGAACCTTGAGGATTTCTGCGACACGCATCATGAGGCGATACTGCGGCTTATAGAGTTTTCAGCGAAAAGCGCGCATGAGAACGGCGCGTGGATAGGTATCTGCGGCGAGCTTGCGGCGGATACTACGCTTACGGAGACATTCCTCAGAATGGGCATAGACGAGCTGTCAGTATCGCCGAGCTTTGTACTCACGGTACGTGACGCGGTGAGAAAAACGGATCTGAGCAAAAAATAACACGGAAACACA
>CAJFVT010000137.1 GCA_904420525.1 uncultured Clostridia bacterium
GACAGCATTGTTGCGGAGACCGCTGCAGCCGACAGGACTGACAAAAGTTTTTTTGTTTTCATTTCGGAAAACCTCCTTTTTTTAATTTCTGCAATAATTGTATCCTTTTTAAGTATTTATTTCAAGATTTTTTTATACATAGCACAAAAAAACAGTATGACTTCACAAAAACTTCGCAAATTTTTCACAAAAAAAGCGGCAGCCGCTTTGCTCGGGTTGATCCAGCGGATACCGTCTTTTTTGTATATAAAACTTAGGGAGAGAGATTCTTACTGCTGTGTATACGTGTTTTATACCGTATAATTGGCAGCCATAAGCAAAAACGGGCCTACGCCTTTGAAATCATTGTTTCTTACCGGTTCGCTGAAATAATAGTCCAGCGTCCCGTTACGGCGCAGATCACCGGCAGGCCCGAGCCCTGCCACGGAGCAGCCCATGGTTATATCCACCCTGTTCTCCGTCTCTTTAATAAATATATCTAATATACCGTTGATAGCTTTTTCAAGATACGGCCTGTATTCCATGCCGTTCAAAAATCCTTTGCGTATGCCTTTTTCAAGTGCATATGCGAACATACATGTGCATGTAGATTCACGGTAATTGTCGCTGCGCCGGTTATCCATGACCTGATACCAAACGCCCTTTTCATCCTGGTATTTTACAACATTGCTCATAGCCTTATTGAAAAGCTCTATAAGCGTGGTGCTGCCCGGATGCGTTTTCGGAAGAAAATCCAGTATATCGACAACCGCCATACAGAACCAGCCCACTGACCGTCCCCATACATTGAGAGAGCGTCCGGTAGACTTATCTGCCCAGAACACTTCCTTTGACTCGTCACATGCGTGAGCATACAGCCCGCAGCGCGGCTCATATGTCAGTTTTTCGGCATTAGTGACCTGCATCACCACATCGTCGAACTTTTCAGGATGCCCCATCTCAAGCGCATACTGAGCGCTGAACGGCTCGCCCATGAACAGTCCGTCAAGCCATACCTGATTAGGATAGATCTGCTTATGCCAAAAGGTGCCCGAAGGCGTTCTGGGCTGGATATCAAGCTGGCTCGCAAGCAGCTCTATCGCCTTTTTATACTTTTCCTCCCCTGTCTCATGCCAGAGATAGAATAAATTTTTACCGTTATTGAGATGATCTATATTCCGCACCTGAGGATCATAAGTCCTGATGGTCCCCTCATCAGTCACGAAATGATCCATGCTTGTTTTTATGTAGTCAAAATATTTTTTATCACCGGTCTCCCCATAGACCGCCTCAAACCCGCGAAGGCACAAACCCGCATCATACTGCCATTTCCGGCTCAGCACCTCTCCGAAGTCGGCCATGATAGTATCGCATAATTTTATTGCCAGGGGCATCAGTTTCTTTTCCATCGATCCTGCTCCTTTTCTGTTTTCCATGAGTACATTATAGCAGATATTTTTCGTTTTGGAAATACTCTTTTTTGTTATTGAACACTGTTTTTTTGTCCACTTGTTCCATATACCTTGTAAATCAGACACGTTTCATTTATAATTTTATACAGAGAATATCATAATTATTGAAGGAGTTTTGCAAATGGATCAGGTACAAAAATGGGCATACAGGCTTAAGGCCAAGGAAATGGTGGACATATTGAATTCCAAAAATTTTGACGCTGTTTATGCCGAGGATGCGGAGGACGCAAGGCGGATATTTCTGGAGCTTGTTCCGGAGGGAGCAAGCGTTGCGGTAGGCGGCTCGGTAACGCTCAAGCAGACCGGGATAATCGACGAGATAACCAGCGGACGCTACGCTTTCTATGACCGCTTCAACTGTGAGAGCGTTGCGGCAATGCATGACGTATACCGTGAAAGCTATAAGGCGGATTTTATGGTGTCCAGCTCAAACGCTGTAACGCGCGAGGGACAGCTCGTTAATATCGACTGCGTAGGCAACCGCGCGAGCCAGATCGCGTTCGGTCCGAAAAGAGTGATTATAATCGCAGGAGTAAACAAGATAGTAGACACCATGGAGGACGGCATAAAACGCGCAAGAGAGATAGCGCCGCTCAACGCAAAGCGCATAAGGCATAAAACGCCGTGCGCCACTGATGACTGCTGCACCTGCTCAAACTGTGAGGGACAGCCCAGGATGTGCAACTTCATAGGCATAGTAGACGGCTGCTTCCATTTTCCTAAGCGTATAACCGTTATAATGGTGGCAGAGGAGCTGGGATACTGATATGGGACTTTTCAACTCAAATTATTCCGCGCCGGGCCCCGGGGTCTCAAAAAACGAGCGGAGAAAAAAGGGCATAGCCAGGTTCTATGAGATATTTTTCAGGAAGTTCTGGGATCTTATAAAGCTCAATCTTCTATATATCATAACACTGCTGCCGACCTTTGCGGTCATATTCCTGCTTTCAGGGATCATTTCGAATAAGTTCGGCTACAGCGAATCGGTCATGAACGCTCTCCAGTCCTCCGGTCAGAGCTTTACCGAGCTTGACGCTGCAAATGTTTCTGTAACGATGGATCTGATGATCCGCTTTATCGTATCCGTGTTCTTCACGATATTCTGGGGCGGAGGTCCTGCAACGGCCGGATTCGTATACATACTGCGTTCATTCCTTTGGGAGGATCCGGTGTTCATTGTCAGCGATTATTTCAAGCGGATAAGGATGAATCTTAGGCAGTCGCTTATAGTCTGGATAATTGACATCATCGTATTTATTGCGCTGTGCATTGCATACTTTGTTTACAACTCTATGCCGAGTATCATGTACTTCCTGAAATATGTGATACTGGTGCTGGCATTCTTCTATACAATGCTGCATCTGTATATCCATCATCTCATGGTGACATATGAGCTTTCTATACCTAAACTGTACAAAAATTCCGCATTGTTCGCGCTCAGCTCACTCCCGTTTTCGGTGCTGACGGTACTGGTAGTGTCATTCGTGATACTTATATTCCCGGCCATCGCCTTCACATCGGCGAACGATACGATCGCGGCAGTATTTATGATACTTGTTATCGCGGTAGTTTTCCTGCTGCTGTTCAGCTTCTGCGGACTGTATATAGAATGCAACGCTGTAACACAGATAAAGAAATACATCAAGGAGGAAGTAAGCGTTGAAAGAGGCGAATAGCATTTACGCACTGGAATTTTCCGAGCCTATAACTGAGGATGTTACCAAGCTGTCGCTTGCGGAGGACAAGCCGCGGATCTTTATTGCTGGAGATTCTACCGCATGCAATTACCGGCACGCCGGAGCGAATAACCGCTATCCGCGCACAGGCTGGGGACAGGTATTCGGCGAGCAGTTCAATGATAACATACAGGTCGTTAACTGCGCTATAAGCGGAAGAAGCTCACTGAGTTTCCGCTGTGAAGTGAATTACCGATTTATCTGCGAGAATATGCGCAGGGGCGACTACCTCTTTATCCAGTTCGCTCATAACGACTCCAAGGCTGAGGACAGATCACGCTTTACCTCTCCTGATGACGGCAGCTATCAGAGCAGCATATGCGAATATATAAATGCCGCGCGAGGCGCCGGAGCGGAGCCTGTGCTCTGCACCTCCGTAACGCGCAACCTGATATCCGATACCACTCTTGAGCCATACGGCAATGCTCTTAAGGAGCTTGCCCGCGCCAACGGTACCGCGCTTTTAGATATGTATGAACACACTCATTCGCTGCTTTTGGAGCTTGGAGCTGATGTTTACGGGCAAAGATATATGAATCTCGCTCCGCGTGACAGCCGTTTTTCCGGCTATGCGGATTTTTCCCGCTCCGAATACTACGAAAACGGCTGCGCCGATAATACTCATCTGAATATTACCGGCGCGCTTGAGTCTGCAGCGGCTGCCGCAGACGAGCTAAAGCGGATATGTCATCCGCTCTCGGCTTATTTGATATAGCCCTCTCTCTCAAAACATATAAAGCATCGGCTCCGGTCTGTATGTGACCGGAGCCGATGCCCTTTTTATTTTGATCTGTTTTTATTCTGCCGGA
>CAJFVT010000138.1 GCA_904420525.1 uncultured Clostridia bacterium
ACCAGTGTTGATTCAAACGGAAATGTATACGGCGTATGCCGCGGCTCGGAATTTTCGTTCATACCGGATTATTATAAGTATGAGCTTGGCTGGAATTTGAATGATACTCACGGCACAGGCATAGTTATGCTTGCGGGGATAGAGGTAATAAGACTCAGCGATTTCCTTGCTGAATAAAAGCATAGTATAGCCGAACGGCGCAGACTGCGCCGTGGTTTTCACAGATACCATAAAAAACGTGTCCTGTAAAAAAATACAGGATACGTTTTTTTATGGGAGTGAAAACGCGTTTTTTGGAGAAAAAATAATAAAAATGTCTGAACAAGTCTTTACAAATCGAAAAAATATGCTATAATAAACAATAAAGCCGTTTCTGCGGATTTATCGATAGACAGTTAATGCGGAACGGCAGTTTTTATTATTGAGGGTGATATTATGGCTGAGATTATAAAATGCGCGGTTTTTCTGGCTGTGCTTGGCAGCATGTCTTTTTTTATTGGCAGACTTATCCCGCGCCGGTGGTTCAGACCGGGCGCTTTTCCGTACCGCTCGTTTGAGTTTGAGAAAAACGGAAGGATATATGAAAAAATAGGAATAAAAAAATGGAAGGATAAGCTGCCGGATATGAGCAGGATACTTCCCGCGCTGATCCCCGCAAAGCACGTTCAAAATAACTTTGACGGAAACGCGGCGGAGCTGATGCTCAAGGAGACCTGCACAGCGGAATTTATCCATGCGGCTATAGCGGTCTTGGGTATTTTGTGCATACCGATAGCAGGCGGCACGGGCACGGTCATATGGCTGCTGTGGGCGGCCGGAAATGTGCCGTTCATACTCGTTCAGCGTTACAACAGGCCCAGGCTTGCGAGGCTTTGCAGGGTGAGGGAAAGGGTATATAACAGAGCTTCAGGGAAAGGAGAAAGCATGAATGAAGATCCTGATTTTGAGCTGCAATACAGGGGAAGGACATAATTCGTGCGCGGCTGCGGTCAGAGAATTTTTTGAGCATCGCGGGCACAGCTGTGAAACGGCTGATGTTCTGGGGTTTATTTCGAAAAAGTTTTCGAGATTTATCTCAAAATGGCATGTGAGGATCTATAGGCATATGCCAAGGCTTTTTTCAGAGGGATACAGCTTTGCCGAGCGGCATGATGAGGTGTTCAGGGAGAACACTCCCGTTTACAGGATGCTCACTGCCGGAGCGCAGAGACTTGGCGATTATATAAATACCGGCGGGTATGATATCGTGCTCTGCACGCACGTGTTTTCATCGCTTATCATGACTGATGTGAAAAAACGCTGCGGAACAACGGTCAAAACGGGATTTATAGCAACGGATTATACGTGCAGTCCGAGCACGGGAGAGAGCGAGCTTGATTATTACTGCATCCCTGATGAATCGCTCAGGGCAGAGTTCATTAAGCACGGTGTGCCGGACAAAAAAATAATCTCTACCGGTATACCGGTAAGAAGCGGCTTCCTTGAAAGAATAGATAAATCCGAGGCGAAAAAGAGGCTTGGTCTGCCGGAGGATCATGAGCATCTGCTTGTCATGTGCGGCAGCATGGGCTGCGGACCTATTGCGCGGCTCACAAAGCGGCTGAGCAGAAAATTACCGGAGGATATGGAGATCACAGTGATATGCGGCACGAATGAGCAGCTTTACAAACGGCTCAAGCGGCGTTTAAGGAAGGACAGCAGAGTGCATATTCTTGGGTTCGTAAATTGTATAGCCGAGCTTATGGACGGAGCTGATCTGTATATAACGAAGCCGGGAGGACTGAGCATAACGGAAGCGGCATATAAGGCGCTGCCGATGGCCTTTATGGATGTGGTGGAGGGCTGTGAGGTACATAATATGAGATATTTTCTGGATAAGTGCTTTGCAGTATATTCCAAAGCTTACAGATCGATGGCAAAACTTTGTGCCGATATTCTCCTCGATGGAAAAAAGCGCATGCTTATGGCTGAGCAGCTTCGAAACAGCTTTTCGGGCAATCCGATGGTGAAAATTTATGATATATTTATGGGAGACTGTGATTATGACAAGGAAGAAATATAAAATGACGGATTACAGAAAGCTCAGGTGGAGCAATATAAACAGTCCGGAGTTTTCTCATCTTAAGCTGCTGCTGTTCTGGCCGGTATTCGGATTTATGTTTCTGTTCGTTGAGAGGATAGGAATACGGTCGGAATATTTTCCTGTACACTGCTTTATAGACGATCATATACCGTTCTGTGAGTTTTTTATAATACCGTATCTATTCTGGTTTGTGTTCCTTGTGGGCATCCATATCTATACGCTTTTATACGATACGGCGGCATTTAGGAGGATGATGGGCTTTATTGCGGTGACATATACTATATCCATAATCGTCTATCTTGTTTTCCCGAATTGTCAGGAGCTTCGTCCGGAGAGCTTTGCCCGTGACAATATATTTACACGGTTCATGGCGTGGTTCTATACCTTTGACACGAACACGAACGTATGCCCGTCGATACATGTCATAGGCTCCGTTGCCGTTATGTTCGCGGCATGGGACTGCGACAGGTTTAAAACACCGTCATGGAAAACGGCGTTTGCCATGACGGCGGCGCTCATTTCGGTATCTACGATGTTTTTGAAGCAGCATTCGGCAGTAGACGTCATAGCGGCTCTTCCGGTGTGTGCGATAGGGTACGTGTCAGTGTATGTGGTGCCGCAGCTGAGCAAGCGAAGAGACAGCGTCCGCGTGCCGCAGAACGGCATTGGGGAATAAAAAACGAAACGATGCTGCTGCAAACTCATCGAGTTTTGCAGCAGCATCGTCCTGTGCTTGATATCATTCTATTTCAAGAGTTCTGCCGTTGCTCGGAGGAGCGATCTCCTTTTTCGGCATTGTCAGCGTAAGCACGCCGTTGTGGTATTTTGCTTTGATGTCATCGGCTTTGACGTTTGAGATGTCAAAGGCTCTTCTGAATGAGCCGTAGGAACGCTCACAGCGTACATATTTGCCGTGCTTATCCTTATCCTCATGCTCCGAATGCCTTTCAGCGCTCAGTGTAAGAGTGTTGTCGTTTATCTCAAGATGGATATCTTCCTTCGCAAAGCCCGGAAGATCAGCTTCAAGCTTGTAATAATCTCCCTCGTCTGTTATGTCCGTCTTGAAGTCTGCGATAGAACCGTCGCTGAAGAAGTCGAACGGATCATCGAAGAAGTGTCTTTCAAAATTGTCCATCTCACGGAACGGATTGTAAACTGATAAACCATTATTTCTGCGTCTTAACATAATTTATACCTCCTCTTTCAGATCCGGGTGTCCCCGGTACGACTTATATATCTGATCCTACGTTCGTTTCTGCCGGACGTATGCAGAACAGGGACGATCCGGAAGCCTGTGTTCGTTAAAGCGTTGCTTTGCGGTATGCTCCGATATTTGAGTTATGATACCGCTGTTTCCTTATCCGGCTCCCTATCCCTTTCTACATTTATTATTATACTGCACATATATTATAATAATATGGCATAAATATGAACTGCATGTTAATTTTAGCACTCGCCGCATGAGAGTGCTAACAAAATGGGCGTTATTAACATCAAATCAATACAACATCAGCTGAATTTATATAGGATATGAGGTAAAAACTAAAAAAAATTGAAAAAAAGCTTGACAAAACGGAATTTATTGAATATAATTAGAACGGTGTCTAATTTTATTTGGAAATGAATGCGGTCAAGCGGGACCGCGGAAAGATCTACAGGAGGTGTAAAACTATGAAAATGACATTTCAGCCGAAGAAGAGGCAGAGAGTAAAGGTCCATGGCTTCAGAGCAAGAATGGCTACAAAGTCGGGAAGAAAGGTTCTTGCAGCAAGACGTGCGAAGGGCAGGAAGATCCTTACAACTTCGGATAAATAATATCTAAAGGGACGTCTCGGTACCCGTTCAGACGGGTATTGCCTAAGAGACGCTCTTTTTGTATCACAGAGGAAGAAGAACTTTCGTTTTCAGTCTGTTTTATTTGGTAGTTATGCGGGATCAGGGTATGTCCCGCAGAGAAGGAGCGTGTTTTAATTGAAAAACACTCAGCCGCTTAAGCTCAATAAGGATTTCAGAAGATTGTATTCGCGGGGAAAATCGCTTGCGGGCGGATTTGTTGTCGTGTACTATATGCGCAGCCGCCGCGGCGTCAGCCGGGCCGGATTCACGGTGAGTAAGTCGGTGGGCAAGGCAGTGGTACGGAACAGGACTAAGCGGCTTATGAAGGAGAGCTACCGGCTGCTTGAGGACAGGCTCAAGGGTCATTCGGATATGGTCATCGTTGCGCGCAACCGCGCGGCGGGAAAGAGCTTTGCGCAGATATCAAGGGATCTTGAATACGTTATGCGAACGCTCGGACTGCTTGAGAGCGCCGGGGCAGAGCGTCAGGAAAAGAGCTGACGGTTTAACAGCTATGAAGAAGATACTTATTTTTTTGATTCAATTTTACAGACACCAGATCTCACCGCTCAAGGGCTGCGGCTGCTGCAGGTTTATACCTACATGCTCACAGTATGCGTTAGAGGCGGTAGAAAAATATGGTGCGTTAAAGGGGAGCTGGCTCGCTGTTAAACGGATCCTGCGCTGCAGGCCGTTCGGCGGCAGCGGATATGATCCCGTGCCATAATACGCGCCAGAAAGGATATTTTATGTGGCATTATATCGTTATGGGTATGGGCTGGATCATAAAGACGATTTATGAGCTGGTCCAGAATTATGGTGTTGCGATAATCATTTTCACGATCCTGATTAAGAGCGTATTGCTGCCTCTTAATATAAAATCGCAGAAAGCCATGAGAAAACAGCAGAAGATCCAGCCTATCATGGCGGAGCTTCAGCAGAAATATGCCAACGATCAGGCTAAGCTTCAGCAGGAGATGTCGAAGCTGTATAAGGAGAACAATGTCAGCATGACGGGCGGTTGTCTGCCGATATTGATCCAGATGCCTATTCTTATCGCGCTGTATCAGGCGATAAGAAGGCCGCTTACGTACATGTTCAATGTGCCTTATAAGGATGTTCCTGCCGATGTGATCGAGAAGGTGGACAGCCTGAAGAATGCAATGCTCGAAAAATTCCCGGACATTGTAGGCTCCTTGAGGGATATGGACGCTACCGCGCTGCTTGACCAGTCTCAGATACAGCTGTCGGACTGGGCGCACAGGATATTCGGCAGCGGTCATGAGTGGTATATAAACTTTAACTTTCTCGGATTAGACCTTTCGCAGACACCTTGGTCGGCTTTCAATTATCTGTCGGACATAGGGAACCATCTTAGCGTTGTCATGCTGCTGATAATACCTGTTCTTACGCTTATAACTTCCATAGTTCAGAACAAGGTATCGATGCATATGTCCGGTCAGGATAAGAACAAGTCGAACGATCAGGCGGCGGCGATGAGCAGAGCTATGATATGGATGATGCCTGCAATGTCGGTTTACTTCACACTCATACTGCCGGCAGGTCTTGGCGTATACTGGATCATAAGCAGCTTGATCCAGATAGTTCAGCAGATAATTTTATACTATTATTTTGAAAAGAAAGGGGAGGACTTAGTTGTCAAAGTTCCCGAACACAAACAGCATCAGCATAGAAAAAAAGGCAAGAAGCGTTGAGGAAGCCATAGAGGCAGCTCTTTCGGAGCTTAGTATAGAGAGAGCGGACGCAGTCATAGAGATAGTTCAGGAGCCGTCAAAGGGTTTTCTTGGACTTGGTGCAAAGGAAGCAGTCGTTAAGGTAAGCACGAAGCAGACGGCAGCGGACAGCGAAGCTCAGACTGAGCCGGCTGCGGCAGAGACCTCCGCGGATAACGCTGAAGGGATAAAGACGGAGACTGTTAACAAGATCTATTCCGATGCGTCTCCGGCTGAAAATGCGCGCCGTTTTATAAGCGACATATTAACAGCTATGGGTCTTGACGTAAATGTAAGCGCGGTGCTTGAGGACGATGTGGTAAAGATAAATCTTGAAGGCGAGAATATGGGTATCGTGATAGGCAAGCGCGGCGATACGCTCGACAGCCTGCAGTATCTCACTTCTCTCGTAGTAAATCAGACCTCGGAGGGATATATAAAGATCTCTATAGATACGGAAAATTACAGAGAGAAGCGTTCGGAGGCACTTGAGGCTCTTGCGGACAGGCTTGCGGCTAAGGTCGCGCGCACAGGCAAGAAGTTCACTCTTGAGCCTATGAACCCGTATGAAAGACGTATAATCCATTCGCAGCTGCAGGATAACGAGGATGTAACGACATTTTCAATCGGACAGGAGCCGTACCGGAAGGTAGTTATAGCTCCTAAAAATCCGAGACCGTACGGCAGAAAGGGCGGTTACGGCAAGGGCCGCAAGCGTCCGCAGAGCGGCAGAGGCGGATACAGCCGTCCGTCTTATGAGAGACACGATACGGCAGAGAAGAAGAGCAGCAAGAGTGCGGCTACATACAAGGCTGACTTCAAGCCGCAGCAGCACAAGGCTGAATACAAGAACTTCGAAGAGTATTTGGCTGCTCATTCAAAGGATTGATCATGAAAAAAGCTCGTCTGAGTTTATTCGTAAACTCAAACGAGCTTTTTTTATTCACTTTCATTTATTATATAACCTGAGATCTTTTCGATCGTCCGTATCGGCGCGTCCTCCGCTGTGCCCCATTCCATATCCTTATTTCTGTAATCGAATTTAAGTGTAAATTTATGTATATCATCTTGGATGCGTTTAAGCTCATCGGACTCCTTCTTGATAAGAGCTGCTAAAAATGCGCCTGCTTCAGAGCCCTTGAGACTTTTTGTGCAAAATTCCGCAAGCATTTTGAAGTGGTGCAGGCATACTCCCTTTGATCTGTCGAACTTTGCTCGGAAAGCCTCGTCCTTTGCCCACATATAAAGCAGCACATCTATGTAACGTTCCATTGTGTGGTCTATTTTCTTGCATATCATGCACTGTTTTTCTGTTGTTTCAAGAAGCTTGGCAATATCCTCAGCAGTTTTTTCGGCGCTGTTCTTTTTGAACAGTCCTCCAGACTGCTTTTCAAGAGCCTTCGTGTTTTTTTCGAAGCTGCCCAGCTTTTTACGAAGCTCGTCAAGGTGCGTATCCAGTATAAGCGCCAGCGGCAGCTTGTTAGGAGCCGCGAACATCATTGAGAAATGCCGCCGGCAGTAGCCCTTTTCGTTTGACTCTGTCCTGTAATCCGGCTCCATCATTGCCGCTCCGAGCGAATAGCTGACAGCCTCGCGCTCAAGTGATTTTTCCAGCTCACAGAGCGGACATTCACAGTCCTTGTCATAAGCCTCGTTTACCGGTATAGTATAGATCTTTTCCTTCATGGTATCATTCTCCTTATCCTCTGAAAAGCTTCATTGTTTCGCCTATTGTTCTGACTCCGAAAACCTTTATCCCGTCCGGGACTCTAACGCCCCTGAGCGACTGCTTCGGAGCTATCGCGGTCTTAAAGCCGAGATTTGCCGCTTCGGTCAGCCGTTTTTCTATCTGTGATACTGAGCGCAGCTCGCCTCCAAGACCGACCTCGCCTATAAATATCATATCAGCCGGAAGCGCTATGTCGGCCTGACTGGCCGCTATAGCCGTGCAGATCCCCAGATCTGCCGCAGTCTCGTCTATCCGCAGTCCTCCGGCTACGTTTATATATACGTCCGAGTTTGAAAGATTCATACGCGCGCGCTTTTCAAGCACGGCTATGAGCAGAAGAACTCTGTTGAGATCTATCCCGGAGCTCATTCTGCGCGGGTTCCCGAAGCCTGTGGGGGTAACGAGCGCCTGTATTTCCGCAAGGATGCCGCGTGTCCCCTCCATGGCGCAGACTATCGCGCTTCCTGAGATGTTTTCCGGACGCCCCTCCAGCAGTGTCTTTGACGGGTTCTCGACCTCGGCGAGACCTGTATCGCGCATTTCAAAAACGCCGATCTCATTTGTGGAGCCGAAACGGTTCTTGACAGCGCGCAGGATCCTGAAGGAAAGCTGCCTGTCACCCTCAAAATACAGCACGCAGTCGACCATGTGCTCAAGCACACGCGGACCTGCGAGAGCGCCGTCCTTAGTTACATGTCCCACGATGAACATGGATATGCCCATTGACTTTGCTATCCGCATGAGCGCGTTTGTGGTCTCGCGTACCTGCGGTACGCTGCCCGAAGCGGAGGCGATGGAGTCTATATGCATCGTCTGTATAGAGTCTATGATCACTATGTCCGGCTTTGTGTCGGTTATCGCTCCGAGGATGGTCTCAACATCCGTTTCTGAAAGCAGATACAGATTTTCTGTGCGGACTCCGAGCCGTTCTGCGCGGAGCTTGATCTGTGCGGCAGATTCCTCGCCCGAAACGTAAAGTATTTTCTTTGTTCTGCCTGTGTTTTCGCATATCTGCAGCAGCAGAGTTGATTTGCCTATGCCGGGATCGCCGCCCACGAGTATAAGCTCGCCGTTAACTATTCCGCCGCCGAGAACCCTGTCCAGCTCACGCATACCTGTAGAGAATCTGGTATCGGTGCTGTATTTGACGTGTCCTATCGGTTCGGGGCGGTTCAGGCTGCTTTTTACCGCCGCGCCTTGGCGCGATGATGCGGAGGCCGGCGCTGACGGGGTCTCAAGAGTTTCCGTGAGTGTGTTCCAGCTGCCGCAGCCAGGACATTTCCCCAGCCATTTCGGTGATTTGTATCCGCATTCGCTGCATATATATGATGATCTTGATTTCACATTTATCCTCCATTGTATCGCTTATCCAGCAATATTTTATATTATCTATTATATATCATAACAGCGGTTTTATCAACTGTTTTTATTCTTTTTTATTTGTTTGTAAGTTTGTTACAAATATTACAATCCATGAACATGATGTCCGTAATGTTACACTAAGGTTACAGAGTGTTACATAATTCCGCGGAATAATTATGTAATCCACATTATCCACAGAGTTATCCACACCTATATATACCTGCATTTCGTATATTTGCAAGTTATTTGTGAAGTTATCCCCGTTATCCATGATCGGTGTGGATAACATAAAAAATTATCCGGTAGACATAATATTTTTATCCACGCCGGTTATGATAAACTGTGGACAGCCTGTGAGCAGGTCCGCGTTGATAACTGTCTGTATTATTTGGATTTTTTACACGTTTTTTTCTTTACAGTCGGGGATTTGTATGTTATAATAATTTCGGATATGTTTATTGTTCCTGTGTGAAGCGGCGCATCTGAGCGCCGCGCTTATGGCATAATAAACACAGATCAAATCATGGAGGTAAGGCATATGCGTCTTTACGGCTTTAATAATCTTACAAAATCGCTGAGCTTTAATATTTATGATGTTTGCTATGCGAAAACAAACAGGGATCAGCTTGAATATATAGCATATATAGATTCGCAGTACAGCTCGGACAGGCTGACGAATATTTTATATAAGCTGACTGATATGATAGGCGCGCATGTGCTCAATGTGTCCAAACAGGACTATGAGCCGCAGGGGGCATCTGTAGCGTTCCTTATCTCTGATAAGAGCATCGAGCGGGAGGTAGCGGCCGCAAAAGCAGAAGAGGAAAAGAAAAACGGCGGAGAACCGCCGGAGCTGATACTTGGTCATCTTGATAAAAGCCACATAACTGTCCATACGTATCCGGAGTTTCATCCGGAAACGAGCATTGCAACGTTCAGGGTGGATATAGATATAGAGACCTGCGGGCATATATCGCCTCTGCACACGCTCGATTATCTCATAGGCAGCTTTGATTCGGATATAATAACAATGGACTACAGGGTCCGCGGCTTTACTCGTGACGTGAAGGGACGAAAGCTGTTCCTGGATCATGAGATGACATCTATACAGGATTATATCGATGAGGCTACGCTTGATATATACAATGCGCAGGATATAAATGTGTATCAGGCGAATATGTTCCACACACGGCTCATGATAAAGGAGCTGGATCTGTCGAACTATCTTTTCAACACAAATGCCTATGATCTCACGCCGGAGGAGCGTGAGGTCATACTTGAAAATCTGCGCAAAGAGATGATAGAGATATACAGCGGAAAAAACGTTTTTCATAAATAACCGGACGAAAGAGACGTCCGGGAACGAAGGAGAATTGCGGAATGGATCAGAACAGGGCTCCCGTATATGAGGCGCTTACAAGATTAAAGACTATGCGTATAGTTCCGTTTGATGTGCCGGGTCATAAGCGCGGCAGGGGGAATAAGGAGCTTACAGATTTTCTGGGGCAGCGCTGCATGGAGGTGGACGTGAATTCTATGAAGCCTCTTGACAATCTGTGCCATCCGGTCTCGGTGATAAAGGAGGCGGAGGAGCTGGCCGCCGATGCGTTCGGCGCTGCACATGCTTTTTTTATGGTCGGCGGAACAACGTCAGCAGTGCAGAGCATGATACTTTCAGCGGTAAAGGCAGGGGATGAGATAATCCTGCCCCGTAATGTGCACAGAAGCGTTATCAACGCGATGATACTCTGCGGAGCGGTCCCGATATACGTAAATCCCGAAACGAACGCGCGGCTCGGCATATCGCTCGGTATGCGTGTATCTGAGGTGGAGCGCGTGATAAAAGAGCATCCGTCGGCAAAGGCTGTGGTGGTGAACAATCCTACCTATTATGGTATATGCTCGGATATAAGGTCGATCGTCAAGCTGGCGCATGAGCATGATATGCTCGTGCTTGCGGATGAGGCGCACGGCACGCATTTCTATTTCGGGAATGATATGCCGGCTGCGGCCATGCACGCGGGAGCGGATATAGCGGCGGTGAGCATGCACAAGTCCGGAGGCTCGCTTACGCAGAGCTCGTTCCTGCTGACAGGCCCGAATGTCAATTCGGACTATGTAAGGCAGATAATAAATCTGACGCAGACCACCAGCGGCTCATATCTTCTCATGTCGAGTCTTGACATATCAAGACGCAGCCTTGCATTGAACGGCGTAAAGATATTTGACAGGATAAGATCGCTTGTGGAATATGCCAGAGAGGAAATAAATGAAATAGGCGATTATTACGCGTATTCGAAGGAGCTTGTCAACGGTGATTCGATATTCGATTTCGATGAAACGAAGCTTTCGGTACACACGCTCGACACCGGTCTGGCAGGGATCGAGGTCTATGACATACTCAGGGATGATTACGATATACAGACCGAGTTTGGCGATATGGGAAATCTGCTGGCATATGTATCGGTGGGCGACAGGGAAAAGGATATAGAAAGGCTCATAAGCGCGCTTTCGGAGATAAGACGGAGGTTTAAGCGCGATAAGACAGGGATGCTTGAGACGGAGTATATAAATCCTAAGGTCATGGAAACGCCGAGAGCGGCTTTTTATGCAGATAAGGAACAGCTGCCTATAGAAAAGTCGGCGGGAAGAGTATGCTCCGAATTCGTTATGTGCTATCCGCCGGGTATACCGATATTAGCTCCCGGCGAGCTTATAACGGATCAGATAATAGAATACATCGCTTATGCCAAGGAAAAGGGATGTACGCTTCTCGGCACGGAGGATATAGATACAAATCTGATAAACGTGTTAAAGTAGTAAGATGAGCTGCAGCGCTGCCGCGGACTGTCCGCATCCGCGGTATAGCGGAAAAAGTGCGGACGGAAAGGTATTGCAAGGACAATGGAATTATGGTTTACGGAAAACCATACAAAGAACGTAAGGTTTTCTGTTAAGGTCACAAAACAGCTTTATTCGCACAGGAGCGAGTTCCAGAGCATAGACGTTTTCGAGTCGCCGGAATTCGGAAGATTTCTTACACTCGATGGATATATGATGCTAACGGAGAAGGATGAGTTCATATATCATGAGATGATAACGCATGTGCCGATGGCGGTGCATCCTCATGCGGAGAATATATTGGTTATAGGCGGCGGAGACGGAGGGACGGTGCGTGAGCTGCTGCGCTATGACTGCGTCAAGTCAATAGACCTCGTGGAGATAGACGAGGAGGTAGTAGAGGTGTGCAGGAAGTATCTTCCCCAGACTGCCGCATGTCTTGACAACAGCTCCGGAAAAATATGCTTCCATTTTGAGGACGGGCTGAAATACATAAGGCATTGCAGCAATATGTATGATCTTATAATAGTTGATTCGACCGATCCCTTCGGACCGGGCGAGGGACTGTTCACCATGGAGTTCTACGGAAACTGCTTCAAGGCGCTGCGTGAGGACGGAATAATGGTAAATCAGCATGAAAGTCCGTTCTATGACGAGGACGCGTTCGCGATGCAGCGCGCGCATAAGCGTATAGTGAATTCCTTCGATATGTGCCGCGTATATCAGGCACATATACCAACGTATCCTTCGGGACACTGGCTGTTCGGGTTCGCGTCGAAAAAATATCATCCTCTGCGCGATTTCAGCGAGGAGCGGTGGATGAAGCTCGGCATAGAGACAAGGTATTACACGCCGCATGTGCATAAGGGGGCATTTTATGTCCCGGCATATGTTGAAAAGCTGCTCAGCGATGTGGAGCCGGAAGGATATTATAAAAGAAACTGGCAATGGTAAAAAACAAATAAACGGAGAGTGACAATGGAGAAAAATATAGAAACATTTCTCGGCTGTGACAATGAGTTTGAGGAGAGCGGGATAGTGATCTTCGGAGCGCCGTTCGATTCGACTACATCGTACCGGCCCGGAACGAGGTTTGCGCCGCGTACGATGCGTGCCGAGTCCTACGGGCTTGAGACCTACAGTCCGTATCAGGGGCTTGATCTTGAGGACGCAAAGATATTTGATTCAGGCGATCTGGAGCTGTGCTTCGGGAGAACGGAGCTGGCTCTTTCGGATATAGAGTCGAGAGCAGAGGAGATATTGAGCGCGGGCAAGCTCCCGCTCATGATAGGCGGCGAGCATCTGGTGACTCTCGGCGCGGTGCGTGCCGCGGCGAGACGGTATCCGGAGCTGCGCGTTATCCATTTCGATGCCCATGCCGATCTCAGGGATGAATATCTCGGCGCGGAGCTTTCGCACGCGGCGGTGATCAGACGGGTCTGGGATATCCTCGGCGATGACCGTATATTCCAGTTCGGGATAAGAAGCGGCGACAGGGCAGAGCTTGAGTGGGGAAAGGGTCATGTTGAAACAAACCTTTTCGGGTTCCAGAGGCTTGAGGAAACCATAGAAGCTATAGGGGACAAGCCGGTGTATTTTACTCTGGATCTCGATGTTCTGGATCCGTCCGTATTCCCCGGCACCGGTACTCCTGAGGCTGGAGGAGCAACGTTCAGAGAGCTGCTTGAAGCGGTCCTGAAGGTGTCAGAGCTGAACATAGTAGGGATGGATATAAATGAGCTTTCGCCTATGCTCGACGCCAGCGGAGCATCTACGGCGACTGCGCTGAAAATAATGCGTGAGCTTATGCTTGCCGTTTATGAAAATAAATATAATCAACCAATGAAAGGAAAGATGCCAAATGGGTAAGTGTCTTATAATCGGCTGCGGCGGAGTTGCGTCGGTAGCCATCCATAAATGTGTGCAGAACAGCGAGGTGTTCGATGAGATCATGATAGCGAGCCGAACAAAATCGAAGTGTGATGCGCTCAAGGAAAAGCTTGACGGAACATCCTCAACCAAGATCCGCACTGCGAAGGTAGATGCTGATAATGTGGACGAGCTTATCGCGCTCATAAACGATTTCAAGCCGGACGTGGTCCTGAACCTTGCCCTGCCCTATCAGGATCTGACGATCATGGACGCGTGTCTTGCAACGAAAACGAATTACGTGGATACGGCAAATTATGAGCCCGAGGACACGGCAAAATTTGAGTACAAGTGGCAGTGGGAGTACCGCGGCAGATTTAAGGAGGCGGGTATAACGGCGCTGCTGGGAAGCGGCTTTGATCCCGGCGTTACGGGTGTGTTCTCAGCGTATGCCCTAAAGCATGAATTTGACGAGATAAATTATATAGATATACTTGACTGCAATGCCGGCGATCACGGCTATCCGTTTGCGACTAATTTCAATCCGGAGATAAATATCCGCGAGGTGAGCGCGAACGGCAGCTATTGGGAGAGCGGACATTGGGTAGAAACAAAGCCGATGGAGATAAAGCGCGTATATGATTTCCCGGAGATAGGCAAGCGTGATATGTATCTGCTCCATCATGAGGAGATAGAGTCGCTTGCGCTCAATATTCCGGGCATAAAGCGCATTCGCTTCTTCATGACTTTCGGTGAGAGCTACCTGACGCATCTGCGCTGTCTTGAGGATGTGGGCATGACCTCGATCGAGCCGATCGAGTTTGAGGGTAAGAAGATAGTCCCTCTGCAGTTTTTGAAGGCAGTGCTGCCCGATCCGGCATCGCTCGGTCCCAGGACTGTAGGCAAGACTAATATAGGCTGCATCTTCCGCGGCAAGAAGGACGGGAAGGACAAGACCTATTATCTGTATAACGTGTGCGACCATCAGGAATGCTACAGAGAGGTAGGCTCGCAGGCGGTATCGTATACGACCGGAGTTCCGGCTATGATAGGCGCGATGATGATCATGACCGGTAAATGGAACAAGCCGGGAGTATATAATATAGAAGAATTCGATCCGGATCCGTTTATGGACGCTCTAAATAAATGGGGGCTGCCATGGCAGGAGAGCCGTGATCCGGAGCTGGTGGACTGATATGTATACGCTGCAGAATGTTCCGACGCCGTGCTACGTTATAAACGAAGCGGCGCTGATAAGAAATCTTGAGATACTGCGCAGAGTCGAGAAGGAGGCCGGATGCAGGATCCTGCTCGCTCAGAAGGCTTTCTCGAATTACACATATTATCCGCTTATAAAGCGGTATATAAGCGGCGCGGCGGCTAGCGGTCTTTTTGAGGCGCGGCTGGCGCATGAGGAGATGCGCGGAGAAAATCATGTGTTCAGTCCTGCATACAAGGAAAATGAGTTCGGAGAGCTGCTGGATATATGCGACCACATAGTGTTCAATTCCTTTTCACAGTGGAAAAAATTCCGCGGAAGGGCGCTTGCTCACGGCGGGAGCTTCGGGATAAGGATAAATCCGGAGTGCTCCACGCAGGAGCATGGGATATATGACCCCTGTGCGCCCGGGTCAAGACTGGGTGTTACGGCCGCGAATTTTGAGCCGGACGGGCTTGACGGGATAAGCGGACTGCATTTTCATACGCTCTGTGAGCAGAATGCCGATGCATTGGCAAAAACACTTGCAGCAGTCGAGGAGAAATTCGGTAAGTATCTGTACCGAATGAAATGGATCAATTTCGGCGGAGGACACCATATAACAAGGAAAGATTATGATGTCGGGCTGCTGATAGCCGAGATAAAACGGATAAGGGAAAAATATGATGTTGAGGTTTATCTGGAGCCAGGCGAGGCGGTTGCGCTGAATGCCGGATATCTTGTCACTGAGGTGTGCGAGATAGTTGACAATGGGATAAAAACAGCAGTGCTTGACGCGTCTGCGGCATGTCATATGCCGGATGTGCTGGAGATGCCGTATCGGCCGCCGCTCGTAAACGGCTATGAGCCTGGGGAAAAGCCGTATACCTACCGGCTTTCGTCTCTGACCTGCCTTGCAGGCGATGTGATCGGCGATTATTCGTTTGAAAAGGAGCTGCGAATAGGCGACAGGCTGATCTTTAAAGATATGGCCATATATACGACCGTGAAGAACAACACCTTTAACGGGATGTGTCTTCCATCCATATGCGGTATGGATCTGAGCGGAGGCATATACATCATCCGTAAATTCGGTTATGAGGATTTCAAGTGCAGACTGTAAAAAAACAGCGTCAGCAAAGCCGAGGCTTTGCTGACGCTGTTTTTTTATGTGTCATTATAAGAGGATCATATCATTTTATATCGTCTATGTTGTACGGAGTTATCTGATACACGAAATAATTGAGCCAGTTTGAGTACAGCAGATGCGCGTGTGAGCGCCAGCGGACTACCGGCTTCCTTGATGGATCATTATTCTGAAAGTAGTTGACCGGTATCTTTGGGTCAAGTCCTTTCTCAAGATCGCGGAAATATTCGTTTTTCAGTGTATCCGCATCATACTCGCTGTGTCCCATTACAAATATCCTGCGGCCTTTTTTTGTTGTTATTATGTAAACTCCGGCTTCCTTTGAATCACAGAGTATCTCAAGCTCCGGAACTTTTTTTATATCCTCGGCTCTTACCTCTGTATGGCGTGAATGCGGCGCGTAAAAAATATTGTCAAAGCCGCGCACAAGCTTAGCAGTTTTTCGGAGGACCCTGTGTCTGAACACTCCGGAGCATTTTTCCGGAAGAGGGTATTTCGGCACACCGTAGTGGTAATAAAGCCCTGCCTGTGCCGCCCAGCATATGTGAAGTGTCGAGGTCACATGGGTCTTGGACCATTCCATTATCTCTGTAAGCTCCGGCCAGTAGTCAACCTCCTCATAGGGCAGGCTTTCCACCGGCGCGCCGGTTATGATCATACCGTCATATTTATAGTCCTTTATATCATAAAAGGTCTTATAGAAGGCGGAAAGATGCTCCGTGGGCGTATTTTTCGAAACATGCGAGGTCATCTGTATAAGATCCACCTCTACCTGCAGCGGCGAATTGGAAAGCAGACGCAGAAGCTGCGTTTCCGTCTTTATCTTCTCCGGCATCAGATTCACGATCGCTATCTTAAGAGGACGTATATCCTGGCGTGCCGCGCGCTTTTCGGTCATAACAAATATATTCTCTTTTGTAAGCTGTTTTGTTGCAGGCAGCTTATCGGCAATCTTTATTGGCATAAACATCAGACCTTTCAGCATCATGATATAAAACCGCTGCCCGCGGCAGACTGCGCGGCGGCGGCTGATATCTATATTATAGCTTATTGCGGAGTTATTGTCAAGGGCAAAACAAGGTCAAACAATGCCTGCCGATCGATTGACAATATGTCAAATATATGTTATACTGTTAAAGAAAACGGTTTTACCAGGGGGGAGGATACGATGGAAGGGAAAAAAATTGCGGAGACTTTAACTAAGGCAAGGGGATATATTGAAAAATACCGTACTGAAACAGCGGGGCTGCTGATGCTTTTGCTGCTCGTTCTGCAGAGAACGATCTTTGGATTTAAATATTTCCCGGTTATAGACGATTGGTTTCTGTATTACGGACGAAGCATGTCCGAGGACGTTCTGTCAACTCTTGATCTGACTATGAGACCGCTTGCCGGGCTTGCGGACGCGTTTATGATAACCCCGCTTGCTGGACACATGATAATAACAGAGCTGCTGCTTATGGTCATGCTTGCCGCATCGGTATATTTTCTGTGCAGAGCGTTTTCAATGAGCAGGATCTCATCGGGCGCGGTGCTTATGACCATCGCGGCTCTTTCGCCTATAGGCTTTGAGGGGCTTTACTGGATAGCGGCATCGTCCAGGATAATATCGTCTCTTTTTTTCATATCACTTTGCGTGTACAGCGAGGCAAGGTATGTGACCGACCGAAAAAAACGGTATCTTGCAGTATTTATCGTATCCGGACTGTTTTCGGTGGGGTTTTATGAAATGATGGTGCCGATCTATTTTGCGCTTACAGTGATAGTTATGCTAAAGCACAGAAGATCGGTGTGGATAATGGTATTCCCGGTCATATTCACTGCTGCGGCGATAATATATTACAAGCTCAACATGGGCGATCCGGCGCTTGCGGAACGCGGCGAGATGATCGGAAAGGATCTGTTTTCCTACCATATATGGGATATGTATGATTGGTATAAAAAGGTGTTCGGCAGCATACAGCTCAGGCTTTTGAAGGAATCATTCGTCGACGGCGCGAAAGCGCTCGCTGCCCATCCTGTATGGGCGGTGCTCATAACCGCCGCGTCGGCAGGCTTTGCGGCGGTCATGAGCGGCAGCCGGAATGAAGGCAGGCTCTGGTATGATCTTCTTATGGGTGTAGGTCTCATTGCCGCGGCGATATCGGTAATGGTGATACTTTCATATGTACGCGTTCCGTTCCGTGTGGCGTATCCGATCTGTATAGGAGCCGCGCTCGTAGCAGAGGCGGTGCTGTGCCGGATCCTGCCGGGTATGGTTTACAGGATAGCGGTCTTTGCGCTTGTTATGTTCTTTTCGGTTTGTAATATAGGCGAGCTCAACCTGTACCGCTGGAATAATGAGCGCGATGAGGAATACTGCGCGGAGGTAATGGAGAAGGCGGATGTGTTCAATCATGATATGCTGGTGTATATTTTTAATGAGCGTGATTACTGGTATAACGACCGTGTTCAGCATTACGAGTATGTAAAAGCCGTGTCGGAAAACTATGCGTGCATAACCGGAATGATACAGTATAAGGCAGGCGTTTCAGATATACACAACGTTATGACGGTCAATAACGGGGATGTGGTAAAGCTGTATGATCTGACAGGACCTGATGTCGAGACCTTCTATATCGATAAGGCGGGCATAATGCAGCCGTGTTATGCTGAGAGAGTGGGGGATAATTACGATATCCTGAGTGATAAGGACGGCTATATCGGCTCGCTCACCCGCAACGGTGATACGATGCGGTATGACGAATATGTGGGAGAATGAATATTTTTGTGCTATCCATTGACTTTTAAGGAGATATGTAGTACAATATAGCATGATATGAAATGTAATCTTATGAAAGGAAGCAATGCAAATGAGTAAAAGATTGTTCACCTCGGAATCGGTCACCGAGGGACATCCGGATAAGATCTGCGACCAGATCTCGGATGCCATACTGGATGAGATACTAAAGCAGGACCCCATGGCGCGTGTTGCCTGCGAGACCACCTGCACAACGGGTATAGTGTCGATCATGGGTGAGATAACAACGAACTGCTATGTTGATTTCCCCAAGATCGCCAGGGGAGTCGTGCTTGATATAGGCTATGACAGGGCAAAGTACGGCTTTGACGGCACCACCTGCGCGGTCGTGACCGCGATAGACGAGCAGTCTCCGGATATAGCTCAGGGCGTTAACGAGGGCTATGAGAACAGAGAGCAGGGCGGAGACGACAGCGCGAATTCCACGGGTGCGGGAGATCAGGGAATGATGTTCGGCTATGCGTGTGACGAAACGCCGGAATATATGCCTATGCCTATACATCTTGCGCACAAGATGGCAAAGAAGCTCACTGAGGTGCGCAAGGACGGCACGCTCGATTATCTGCGACCTGACGGAAAAACGCAGGTAACCGTGGAATATGATGACGGCAAGCCGGCAAGGATAGAGGCGGTAGTGGTCTCAAGCCAGCATTCTCCCGATATAGCGATTGAGAAGCTGCGCGAGGATATAAAGCGTGAGGTGATAATGCCGGTTCTCCCGTCAGAGCTTGTTGACAAGGATACAAAATTCTATATCAACCCGACCGGAAGGTTCGTTGTCGGCGGACCGGCCGGCGACAGCGGTCTCACGGGAAGAAAGATAATCGTTGATACTTACGGCGGATATGCTAGACACGGCGGCGGAGCGTTCAGCGGCAAGGATCCGACAAAGGTGGACCGAAGCGCGGCATATGCTGCAAGATGGGTGGCAAAGAACATAGTTGCGGCAGGGCTGGCGTCTAAATGCGAGGTGCAGCTCGCTTATGCGATAGGTGTGGCTAAGCCTGTATCGATCACGGTGGATACCTTCGGAACAAGCACAGTCGATGAGGACAGGATCGAGGAAGCGGTAGAGAAGGTATTTGATCTGAGACCGTATGCGATAATAAACAGACTTGATCTGCGCAGACCGATATACAGAAAGCTTGCCGCTTACGGACATATGGGCCGTGAGGATCTCGGCGTTCTGTGGGAAAAAACAGATATGGCCGATGCGCTCAGGGAAGCTGTCGGCAAGGCAGAATGAAGGATGATCAATGTTAATAACGGGCAGCTGCAGGGATCAGCCTTTCGGCTGCCCGAATTCATGTGAAAGGATATGTTAAAATGGCAGAAGAATGCAATCATGACTGCTCGTCATGCGGGGCTTCATGCTCGGAGCGCACAGAGCAGGAAAGTATGCTGGTAGACGGCAACGCGCTGTCAAACATCAAAAAGGTCATTGCTGTAGTGAGCGGCAAGGGCGGAGTAGGAAAATCGCTCGTGACCTCGCTGCTTTCTGTGATAATGCAGAGACGCGGCAAGAGCACAGCGATACTTGACGCTGATGTGACAGGTCCGTCGATACCGAAGATGTTCGGTAAGCACGACAGGGCTATGGCGAACGATATGGGTATATTCCCGGTAGAATCAGCGAACGGTATAAAGCTCATGTCAGTAAACTTCCTGCTTGAGGATGAGACCACGCCGGTCATCTGGCGCGGACCTGTCATATCGGGGGTCGTAACTCAGTTCTGGCAGGATGTTGTCTGGGGCGATGTTGATTATATGTTTGTGGACATGCCTCCGGGAACAGGCGATGTGCCGCTTACGGTGTTCCAGTCGCTGCCGGTAGACGGGATAATAGTTGTAACATCGCCGCAGGAGCTTGTGGGGATGATAGTTGAAAAGGCTGTGAACATGGCGGACATGATGAATATACCTGTGCTCGGCATTGTTGAAAACATGTCATATTTTGAATGTCCCGACTGCGGAAAGCAGCATAGGATATTCGGTGAGAGCAACATCGAGGAGACGGCGGCTAAGCATGATATCAAGAATATAGCAAGGCTGCCTATAAAGCCCGAGATCGCGCTTAACGCGGACAATGGAGTTATAGAGCTTACGAATATAAGCCAGCTTGACTCGCTTGCCGATGCGCTCGAAACAGCGTTGGAAGTATAAGAGTGTGTATCTGAAAGGATATACAAGCAAAGCGAGCTTTCGGATACGTCATGATGGAACTGCCGTAAAACTATCTTTATATGGTTTTCGCGGCAGTTTTATTTATTGGATAGAAAAATCAAAAAAACGAAAAATAAATATTGACACAGGCGCAAAGATGTGGTAATATTATATTGATAAAGGGGAGTAGCTTGCACCTGATGGTGTAATATGGTGTCGTCAGTACGATCATCCTTTGATCCGCGCCGTATTCTAAGAAGCAAGACTTTTATTGCAGAACTAATACGCTGCTGTAAAAGTGTTGCTTCTTTTTTGTTGATGAAAACGGAGCAGGAAAAGAGGACGTACGCCGGCAGTGTTTGCTAAAAAACTAACAAACAAGGAGAGATATTTATGAATCCGTTTCAGATGACCAAGGAAGCCGTTATGAAAGAGCTTAAAACGAGCGAGAACGGGTTGTCCCAGCGTGAGGCTGAAGAAAATCTGCGTAAGTTCGGAAAAAACGAGCTTTCAGAAGGAAAAAAGAAAAGTCCTTTTGTGCTGTTTCTTGAACAGTATAAGGATTTTCTTGTGATCATTCTTATTATTGCCGCGATAATTTCCGGCGTTTTGGGCGATGCCGAAAGCGCTATAGTAATTTTTGTGGTAATAACGATCAATGCGATACTTGGAACAGTACAGCACATCAAGGCGGAGCAGTCGCTTGACAGCCTAAAGGAGATGTCGGCGCCGGAGGCAAAGGTCATTCGTGACGGCGAGATCAAGGTGGTCCCCGGCAAGGAGGTAGCCGTTGGCGATGTTGTTGTAGTTGAGGCCGGAGATTATGTGTGCGCGGACGGACGTATCATAGAGAACGCGTCGCTCAAGGCCGATGAGAGCGCTCTTACTGGTGAAAGCGAGCCTGTTGAGAAGCAGGATACGGTACTTGAGGGCGATAAGGCGCTGGGCGACAGAGTGAATATGCTTTATTCAGGAAGCTTCGCTACCTATGGAAGAGCAAAAATGGTCGTTACCGGAACTGGAATGAATACAGAGATCGGAAAGATAGCGACGCTGCTTAAGAATACACAGGAAAAGAAAACGCCGCTTCAGGTCAGCCTCGATAATTTCGGAAAGAAGCTGTCGATCATAATAATCATCATCTGCGCGATCGTTATGGGTCTTGAGCTTTTCAGAGAGAGAACGGAGCTGTTTGCGGGCGGAAGCTTTGATCTGGGACTGTTCTCGGACGCGTTCGTATTTGCTGTAGCCCTGGCGGTAGCGGCTATACCGGAGGCTTTAAGTTCGATAGTTACGATAGTGCTTTCGGTCGGAACACAGAAGCTGGCTAAGGAAAATGCGATCATACGCAAGCTGCAGTCGGTAGAGGGTCTCGGCAGTGTTTCTATAATATGCTCGGATAAGACAGGAACGCTTACGCAGAACAAGATGACCGTTCAGAAGATATATTTTGACGGAAAAGTCATAGATAAGGATGAGAAATTGAATGAGAGACAGGCGCAGCTGATAATAGACGGCGCGCTCTGCAACGACTCGATACGCAAGGACGGGCAGGAGATAGGCGATCCGACTGAGATCGCGCTCATAGATTTCTCAAAGAAGCATGATCTGCCGTCTGAGGAGGTTCGCGAGAAGTTCCCGCGTCTGGGAGAGATCCCATTTGATTCGGACAGAAAGCTCATGAGTACGGTCCATAAGATAGGACCTAATTACAAGATGCTCACAAAGGGTGCAGTCGATGTGCTTGCGCCTATGATACTCGAAGTGAAGACCATGGACGGAAAACGCGAGTTCACGAAGGAGGATCTTGAGGAGCTGAGAAGAGTAAACACGGAATTTTCTGAAATGGGCTTGAGAGTCCTTGCGGTATGTGAAAAGGACGTACCGACTGTTGATATAACGACTGATGATGAAAAGGATTATATACTGCTCGGTCTTGTAGCTATGCAGGATCCGCCGCGTGAGGAGAGCGCGGAGGCGGTAGCAAAATGTAAGATGGCGGGCATAATGCCTATAATGATAACAGGTGACCATCTTGTTACAGCCTCGGCAATAGCAAGAAAGATAGGTATACTTGACGATAAGCGCAGAGCGGTAGAGGGAAGCGCTATCGAAGGACTCACCGATGCAGAGCTTGATGATTTCGTAAGTGATGTGGCGGTATATGCGCGTGTATCGCCGGAGCACAAGATAAGAATAGTAAGCGCATGGCAGAGAAAGGGATATATAGTTTCTATGACCGGTGACGGCGTAAATGATGCGCCGGCGCTCAAGCAGGCGGATATCGGCGTTGCTATGGGCATAACCGGAAGCGAGGTCGCGAAGGATGCGGCTTCTATGGTCCTTACAGATGATAATTTTGCCACGATAGTAAAGGCGATAGAGAACGGAAGAAATATATACAGGAACATACAGCGTTCGATCCAGTTCCTGCTGTCGGGAAATGCCGCGGCTATATTTGCTGTGCTTTATGCATCGCTGGCGGCTCTGCCGGTGCCGTTCCAGGCAGTGCATCTGCTGTTCATAAATCTTCTGACTGACAGTCTGCCCGCGATAGCTCTCGGTATGGAGCCGTATTCGGGAGATGTAATGAAGGATAAGCCAAGAAATAAAAATCAGTCTATCCTCACTAAGAAGGTAATGACTAATATAGTAGTCGAAGGTATAGTTATCGGAATAGCAACGCTCGCCGCGTTCTATATAGGTCTTTCAAGAGGCGGCGACGCGATGGGCAGCACGATGGCGTTTGCTACGCTTTGTCTGTCAAGACTCGTGCACGGCTTTAACTGTAAGGCTGATCATCCGGTCATATTCAGAAAGATGATGTGGAACAACAGAACGCTTATCGGCGCGTTTCTCATAGGATTTGTACTGCTCAATGCCGTACTGCTCATACCGCCGCTGCAGAGAATATTCTCGGTGGCGCCTGTGGGAGTATATGAGATACTGACTATATATGGTCTGGCAGTTGCTGTATTCATCGTTATACAGCTCCTTAAGGCGATACGGTCATTATTCAGGAAAAAGTAATGATCAATCAAGCAAGCATTCCGGCATATACCGGCGATGCTTGCTTGATCATTATTAAGTATCAAGGAGTACAGAAATGAAGTTAAGACAAAGATATTTATCTTCATCCAGGATAATACTTCTGGGATTTTTATCGGTCATCGCTGCGGGCAGTCTCATTTTGATGCTGCCGATATCCACTCATGACAGGGAATGGGCATCGTGGTCCGATGCGCTGTTCACTGCCACATCGGCAGTATGCGTTACGGGGCTTGTAGTGCAGAACACCGCTACATATTGGTCGGCATTCGGACAGGCTGTGATAATAATACTTATACAGATCGGCGGTATGGGCGTTGTAACGCTGGCGGTCGCGATAGCTATGTTTGCGGGCCGCAAGATAGGTCTTATGCAGCGAAGCACCATGCAGGAGGCGATATCGGCGCCTAAGGTCTCAGGAATAGTCAGACTTACGAGCTTTATACTCAAGGGTGTGTTTTTGATAGAATTTATCGGTGCGGCGATCATGTATCCCGTATTTGCGAGGGACGTGGGAGCGCTCAAGGGCATATGGTACGCGGTTTTTCATTCTGTGTCCGCATTTTGTAATGCCGGATTTGACATTACTGCTGTAGAGCAGCCGTTTTCGTCGATAACAATGTATTCATCTAATGCCGTGATAAGCATAGTTATAATGCTGCTTATAGTGATAGGCGGTCTGGGTTTTCTGACATGGGATGACATAAAAACGAACGGGATACATCTGAGAAAGTACCGTATGCAGAGCAAGGTCATTTTCACAGTTACAGCAGTCCTCATCCTTGTTCCGGCAGCATTTTATTTCTTCTATGAGTTTTCGAGACCGGAATGGTCGTATATGGGCATCGGTGAAAAGCTGCTCTGTTCATTTTTTCAGTCGGTCACTCCGAGAACGGCGGGTTTTAATACCGTGGATCTTAACGCAATGAGCGAGCCGAGCCAGGTAATAATGATACTGCTCATGCTGATAGGCGGATCTCCCGGATCAACGGCAGGCGGAATGAAGACCACTACGGTCGCGGTGCTCATAATGACGGCATTTGCAGTGTTCAGGAAGCATGAGGATCCGCAGCTGTTCGGGCGAAGGATAGCCGGGGAAACGGTACATCAGGCGGCTGCGCTGCTGCTTATGTATGTGATCATGTTCCTTGGCGGAGGTCTTGTTATAAGCTGTCTGGAGGATATACCTGTTATGACAGCGTTCTTTGAAACGGCGTCTGCTGTAGGAACGGTAGGACTTTCTCTCGGAGCTACACCTGATATGGGGATAGTATCGCGTTTGATACTTGTAGCACTTATGATATTCGGAAGAGTAGGCGGGCTTACTCTTATATTTGCGGCATGGTCTACAAATAAGCATGGCGTTTCAAAGCTGCCGCAGGAAAAAATAAACGTCGGTTAGGAGGCATAATGTTATGAAGTCTGTATTATTGATAGGATTGGGAAGGTTCGGAAAGCATACCGCTATGAAGCTCAATGAGCTGCATCATGAGGTAATGGCTGTTGATATCGATGAAGAGCGCGTAAATGATGTTCTGCCGTATGTGACTAACGCGCAGATAGGCGACAGTACAAATGAGGAATTCCTTGAATCGCTCGGCATAAGCAATTTTGATCTGTGTATAGTTGCAATAGGCGACGATTTCCAAAGCTCGCTTGAGACCACATCGCTTTTAAAGGAGCTGGGCGCAAAGGTTGTTGTTTCAAGAGCGGCGAGAGACGTGCATGCAAAGTTCCTGCTCAGAAACGGAGCGGATGATGTGGTATATCCGGAAAGACAGCTGGCAAAATGGACCGCTATCCGATACAGCTCGGATTATATCTTTGATTATATAGAGCTGGATGACGACAATGCCATATTTGAGATATTGCCGCCGAAAAACTGGATAAATAAAACCGTTGGAAGGCTGGATATACGAAAGAAATATAATATAAACGTAATGGGGATAAGGCGCGGCGGAAAGCTGGATCTGACCGTAACGCCGGACACGCTTATAACCGGAGATGAGACGATCCTTGTTCTTGGTAAAAACCACGACATACAGAAGTGTCTGCATATATAAATACATTTTCTTCGTTTTGATCAGATATCAAAATATATACATTTTTATCAGACTGTCGTACTAAAGAGCGGCAGTCTTTTCTGTTATGATGATTTTCCTGATCTATGCAGAAAACAGCTTGAATGATGTACAAAATGATGTTATAATAAACACATGGGAGGGATCGCATTAAGGAGGAATATTACAATGAAAAAAAGAATATTTTATGCAGTACTAATTATAATGTGTATAATAACATCAACAGCATACGCTGAAATATCAGTTCAAATGTATGAAAATCAACATGCGCCGGAAGGAACGGAGTTTCGAGTGGAAACAAGGGAAGGATTTGCAGAAGTATTCAATATAAACGGCATAGATTATTTATATCATAAACACGCAAATCTTTCTACAAACCCCACACCATACGATGAATCTTTATCTAATATTATGTTTGATGATTATATTATTACAGATGAATATTATTTGGTGAGAGATTGTAGCAATGGGCTGGCGTTTTTTGCTTATTTTCCAAACAATACGCTTGATATATATGATAAAAACATGAATTTGTTGCATAGTGAAGATTTCGGAGGCGGAGTTTATGTGGTAGGAATGGGCTATGCAGACGGTGTGTTTTATGCGAGATATAGAGAGAAGTATGAAATAACAAAAGACGATAACGGAAATGAAATATACGCTCGTCTTTATGGCCCGGATAAAGCAACACGATGGCAAAAAGAAAGATTTGTTATAGTAAAATCCACTGATATGATAACTTGGACAGAAACGGATGAAGAAATACCCAGAAGCAACTCTGTAAGCAATGTGAAGTATGGAATGACTACTGTAACTGATGGTACTATGAAGAATGTCAATTATGAGAGTGGTCAAAACGGCTATTTTTATGAGACTAAGTTAGGAGATATATTCTTATTTAGTGAAAGAGAAAATGAGGATAGCACAGGAAAAATAAAGTCGTTCTGTTTAACAAATGATAACGTATATTTTGTGAAAGTCGATGCGCCAGAAGAATTTGCAAAAAGATATGATTATATAGATGCTTATGAATATGGAGATGAAATAATAATAAGCACACCGGCAAATGGAGATTATTGTACAATTTCATCATCTGAAGAAATATATAAACAGATTGAAGAGAAGAAAAATGCACCATATGTGGTAATGAACAATAATGTTCTTGGCTTTGAAACACCGCCCGTTATTGAGGACGACCATACACTTGTGCCGATGCGGTTTCTTTTTGAACAAATGGGCGCGGATGTTGAATGGGATCAGGATACCATGACAGCAACTGCAACTATGAATAATACTGCAGTAGCATTTTCAATCAATGATACAAATGCGGAAGTGAACGGCATAGCTGCAATGATGGATGTGCCGGCAAGGCTGATCAATGATAAAACGATGTTCCCACTGCGGTTTTTGTCGGAAGAAATGGGCTATACGGTAACATGGGACGAGTCAACGAGGACTGCGGTTATCGAGCAGTAAGTGACACATATCAGGAGAACAATAAAAAGACTGTTAAGGAAAATGAGGAAAGCTATGAAAAAATATTTTGCAGCAGGGATAGGAGTCATATTGTCAATGTTGTTTTCAGTAACGGCATTAGCAGAAGAAGACACATCATTAAAAGACGCGATTGACTCTGTATGGATAAAACAATATCCGGATATATGTGAAAAAGTAATGGAACTTGCAGAAAAAGACGCACAGAACTTTGCACAGAGTGCAATGGAAGATGAAGGGTTAAAACATAAATACGGAATAGATTTTGAAGAAAGAGTACAGATGGATATTGATCATTATCAAATGGTCAACACACCGGATATTGAAGCAGGGTACAAATTTTTTCATCTCGATATTCCTCAATATGCAGTTCAGTATGCGGAAGCAGGAAATATAGATTATTTGTTGGGCGAATATTGGTTTGTGCCAAAGAAGGCATACAGAGAAAATCAAGATGTAAGCTGGAATTTATTTGACAAGAATGCTGAAACTTTTGCCAATAATGAATTGGTAGAGCTAATGCTGACAAATAAGCCGGTAATACCTTTTGATATGATAGATTATCTGAAAGACACTGATATGATAGAAGCATCATTAGAGGCAGCCGGGGCACAGGAGCTTATTGATTTTAAAGTTATTGATGTAAATTCAATTCATACTGTTCTGTATTTTAAATATACAAACGGAGAGTATGGGATCCTGATACGCGATGCGGACAATAATACCAACAAGCCGGATCTGGAGCATTTGAAAGTGTATGATTTCAGCTATATTCTTGAAAAAATAGGTGAAACGCAGTCCATGGGGATAGGAGGTAGGACCGTATCGACAAAAGAGCTTTTGTATGAAAAAAACGTTTATCAGGAAGAAGCAGAAAGCTTGCAGCAGGAGGGGCTGCTTCAAGGTAATGAAAACGGACTTGATCTTTTAAAGCCGCTGACGCGTGCGGAAGCGGTGACGCTTTTGATACGTGCAATGGGATTGGAGCAAAGTGCGCTGGTAAATGTAAGTACATCAGTATTTACGGATATGTATAATACGGAATGGGCGATACCTTATGTTATGTGCGCATATGAGAACGGTATAACAACAGGCACAGAAGAGGGATTGTTTAATCCGGAAGGACCGGTAACGGCGGATCAATTTGCGACCTTTACACTGCGCGCAGCCGGAGAAAGCGATTTTGATTATACGGAGGGTATACAAAAATTGATCGACCGCGGTATAATAACAGAGGAGCAGTCGGAAACAATGG
>CAJFVT010000139.1 GCA_904420525.1 uncultured Clostridia bacterium
CCAAGATAACGCGTTAAAAAATCAATTATTATAAATGTTTCGATCAAATTTATTCCCAGTTCAAATATTATTTCAGTCATACTTATCTGCTCCTTATAAATCTCAGAAATGCGCTTTTGACGTTGTCTGTCCTGTCACGGCTGAGACTAAGGTGCTCACCGTTTTTTATGATGACCTCTCGGCTGGTTATCTTTTCGATAAACCGGCAGTTAACGATAAAGCTGTTCTGTATGCGGACAAAGTGATAAGAACTCAGCATGCGCTCCGCATCGGATATCCTGTATCTGACTTTTTTTTCTATGCCGTTCTCTTTTTTTAATATGATATAATGATTGCCGGCCTCTATGTACATGGTATCGGTGACATTTATACGCATATCGTTATGGTTCGAATACATATCATACACAGGGAACAGATCTATAAACTGCTCATCTACTTTTACTATCAGCTTTGTTATAACTGTTTCCAGATCCTCTATATGGCTCTTCCTTACGAACCAAAAGGGCTGGAATTCCCACGACTGATAGACCTTGTCATCATGGCTCGTTATAAAAACGATAAGCGCTTCCTTTTTCACCTCGCGTATCTTTTCGGTGACCTCAAAGCCCGACATACCGGGCATGTCTATATCCATAAAGACGACATCGGCATAAAGGCTTTTGAACCTTTTGGCCAGATCGGCTCCGTTGTCGAACAGCCTGAAGTCACATGAACGTCTGTATGACTTTACTATCCGTTCGATATAGTCCTCAAGATAAAGGATAAAATCATTATCATCATCGCAAATATATATGGTAAGTTCCTCTTTCATTTTATTCCCCTTTTCCTTTGTATGAATTTTTTGCATAAACACGATGCTCCGTCGGGTAAAGAACTCGGCGCCATGGGTAATTTTCCTATTATATATCAATTATACCATTTATTTTTAATATCGTCAATCTAATTTTACACATTTTTCTGTTTTTATGCTGCGATGGAAAAAGATTTTCAAATCGGTATTGAAAAATCATACCGCGCATGGTATAATAAATTTAGTATATGTTTATTTTGTGGGTGTGAAAAAGCGCCCTGGCGGAATGAAATATCAGGATATATCCGTGCAATGAAAGGAGGCCTTGCTTATGATAATGGATCTGCACAATCATACAGTTTTCAGCTATGACGGCAGAAATACTCCCGAGGAGATCATTGAAAATGCGATAGACAACGGAGTGGATGTCATAGGCATAACCGATCATCAGTTTTCGATCGGAGGCTCCATAAACGCATATAAAAGGAAAATATCCGAATGTGCCGATAAATATTCAAGATACATCAGAGTGCTCACAGGTCTGGAGATAGGCACAAGACCAAGACCAGACGATCTTCTGACCTACGATCTTGACGGGGTCGACTACGTTCTCTTTGAAAGCCTTGACGACTACAGGGCAATGGATTTTTTTGAATTTGTCCAATGGCGGCGGAGATTCCCGTGTCCTGTGGGACTGGCGCACTGTGACATATTCGAAATGAGCGGCCGGTACGGTCTTGATATGACCGAGGTGCTTCGGTGCGAGAAAATGTTCTGGGAAATAAATACGTCGGGGAACTATACGTATTATTATGATTTTCTTACAAATGCAGCAAAAAGAGATGCGGTCAGGCGCTCCGGGATAGGAGTGAGCATCGGCTCAGACACGCATGCGGTATACGAATACCGCGGCAAACAGCTGAAAAGAGCTAATGAGCTTGCCGCCGGGATGGGGCTTCCGTTCCCGTTCCCGATAAAAGTTTAACAGAGAGGATATTTGATAATGCCTGATTGGAAATTACATACACCGAATGGTGTAAATGATGTTTTGCCGGAGGAATGTTCGGTAAAAAAGGAAATAGAAAACACGCTTTGGACGGTGTTTGCGTCGTTCGGATATAAGGAGGTAGAAACTCCGGCGTTTGAATATTACGACTGCTACAGCGGCGAGAGCGGACAGATAACACAGGAAAAGCTGTACAAGTTCTTTGACGAGCAGGGAAGGATACTTGCGCTGCGTCCTGATTTTACAACATCTATCGCGAGAATGACAGCGACTAAGGAGCAGACGCATATCGTTCCGGTAAGATATATGTATACCGGCAGTGTGTTCAGAGCCGAGCATACGGAGGGTGTGCGCAGCAGAGAGATAACGCAGAGCGGTATTGAGCTGATAGGCTCGTATTCGGCGGAGGCGGACGCGGAGGTAATAGCGGCGGCTATGGAGGCAGTCACGGCTCTCGGCATTGAGGAATACTCAATGGAGATAGGTCAGGTGGCTTTCTTTAACGGTCTTGTGGAGCAGCTGAGCCTTGATGACGTCACGACTGAAAAGCTCAGGGCGAGGATAGATTCAAAGGATTCTCAGGGTATAAAAAATATCGTTAATAAGCTGGATATAGACGAGAATATAAAACAGGTGATGATAGATCTGCCGTATCTTTTCGGTGATGCTTCCGTTATAGACAGAGCGGACGTTCCGGGACTCAATGAGACATCAAAAGCGGCGCTTGACAATCTAAGGCGCATATATGAGCTTCTGTGTCTCTACGGCTTTGAAAAATATATCTCGCTTGATCTGGGTATGCTCCAGAGCATAGATTATTATACAGGCTCTATATTCAAATGCTATACGCACGGTATTGGGTTCCCGATAGCGGCCGGCGGAAGATATGATAATCTTATGGGCATGTTCGGCAGACCTATGGGCGCTGTCGGCTGTGCTGTGGGCGTGAACAGGATCATGCAGGTGTACAAGGGCAGCGCGAATGAGGTGCCGTCAACGCTGGTGTTCGCAGAGAGGGACGCCGAGGGACTTGCTTATGATACCGCGTATAATCTGCGCGTGAACGGCTGTCTTACGGAGATGTATATAGGCGGCACAGATTTTGATGAGGCTGAAAGATATGCGAAGGCGACAAACAATACCTGTATTCTTAGGGTGTATAGGGACGGCAGGCTTGTGATATACGATTATGAGCGGAATGATACGATAGATACAACGGTAAATGAATTCCTGGGATACGCGGGCGGCGGCGCGGGCATGCCTGAGCCGACACCGCAGGATATGGGATTTAGAAGACTGTAAATATTGATATAGAAGGAAGAACAGATGAGATATTTGACTGTGGCCCTGGCAAAGGGCAGACTTGCGGAGCTGGCTATGGATATATTCATATCAATAGGTATGGACTGCTCCGAGATGAAGGAGAAAACCAGAAAGCTTATATTTACCGATGAGAAAAACAAGATGAAATTTATTCTTGTCAAGGCGTCGGATGTTCCTACGTATGTTGAGTACGGCGCTGCGGATATAGGCATAGTAGGAAAGGATACGCTGCTTGAGGAAAGCAGAAATCTTTATGAGATGGTCGATCTGGGGTTTGGAAAGTGCAGGATGTGCGTGTGCGGACGTCCGGAGCTGAAAGGAAAGCTTGACAGTATGACGAACCTGAAGGTCGCTTCAAAATATCCGAATATTGCAAAAAAGTATTTTCAGGATGAAAAGGGACGGACCATCGATATAATAAAGCTGAACGGCTCTGTGGAGCTTGGTCCGCTCGTGGGGCTTTCCGATGTTATAGTGGATATTGTTGAAACGGGAGCGACTCTCAGGGAGAATGGTCTTGACGTGCTGGAGGAGATATGCCCGCTGAGTGCCAGATTTGTTGTAAACAAGGTCAGCATGAAGATGGAAAAGGAACGTATAATGAGCATGGTAAAGGCATTTACTGAAAAAACGGAGGAAAACGGAGAATGAGGATATATCCGGCTATAGATATAAAGGACGGAAAATGCGTAAGACTACTGCGCGGGAGCTTTGCTGATGTCACCGTTTACGGCGATGATCCGGTCGAAACGGCGTTGAAGTGGGAGTCGCTCGGCGGCGAATACATACACGTTGTTGATCTGGACGGGGCGCTTAAGGGCCGCGGCGTTAACGCAGGCGTCATAAGAGATATCTGCGCGGCGGTAAAGGTGCCGGTGCAGACCGGGGGCGGGATACGCACGATGGAGGATATCGAGGAAAAGCTCGGCTGCGGTATAGCAAGGGTGATAATAGGAACGAAGGCGGTCTCGGACATAGGCTTTGTGGAGGCAGCGGTGAGGAGATACGGAGACAGGATCGTTATAGGAATAGACGCTAAGGACGGCATGGCGGCCGTTGAGGGCTGGGAAAAGACCTCTGAATACACGGCTGTGGAGCTTGCGAAACGGATGACGGAGATCGGAGTTAAAACGATAGTTTACACGGATATCTCAACGGACGGGACATTGCAGGGTCCGAACGCGGCGGCAATGAGAGAGATGACAGCGGCAGTGGACGCGGATATAATCGCCTCCGGAGGGATAGGGAGCATAGAGCATATAAGATCGCTTATCCCGACAGGGGTTGAGGGCGTGATCGTAGGGCGCGCGCTGTATACCGGAGCGGTGGATCTTGCTGAAGCGGTAAAGCTATGATCAGGAACAGGAGAGAGGACAATGCTTGCTGCAGAGCGCAGAAATGAGATAGAAAGGATCATCAACCTGAATAAAAGCGTGCTTGTCACCGAGCTTGCAAATCAATTTGACGTAACGCCGGAGACTATACGCGGCGATCTTTTGAAGCTGGAAAAGCAGGGCGTGCTGGTGCGCAGCTACGGCGGTGCTACTCTTGCCGGCGGCGCCGGACCGGATCTCAGCTATAAGGAGCGGGACACGGTGAATTCCGAGGCAAAGCAGAGGATAGGCAGGCGCGCGGCAGAGATGATACGCGATGGTGAAACGATATTTCTGGATGCGAGCACATCCGCTCTGCATCTTGCGAGACAGCTCAAGGACAAAAAGGGACTGACCGTTATAACAAATGCGATGAGCATAATAACCGAGCTTGCGGACTGTGAAAATATAAAGCTTATCTGTACCGGCGGACTGCTTTCCGGCAGGAATATGTCGTACGTAGGCAGGTTCACCGAACGGATGATACGGGGAAATCTTGCGGCGAACAAGTTCTTTTTTTCGTGCCGCGGGGTAACGCTTTCAAGGGGGCTGGTGGATGCGTCCGAGGACGAGGCGGAGATCAAGCGCGCGATGCTGGAATGCTCTGATTCTGTAGTGTTCCTATGTGACCATAACAAGCTCGGACGGCTCGGAGTCCCGATGATAGCGCCTCTTGAAAGGCTGGATGTGTTTATAACGGATATAAGGCTCGATGACGAGTGGCGCGAGGGGCTGGAAAAGAACGATATAGAAATAATAACAGTATAGGACGGAATATATGGCAAAAAAGTATTACGCCGTGAGAAGCGGCAGGCAGACCGGAATATTTGAGAGCTGGGACGAATGCAAAAGGCAGGTAACGGGCTTCAAGGGCGCAGCCTTTAAGGGGTTTGAAACAAGAGAGGACGCCGAGATGTTCATGAACGGTCAAAACGTATCGGACAGCGGACCGCGCAGCGGGGCGGTAACGGCGTATGTTGACGGCAGCTATAATATCAAAACGAAGGTGTTTTCGTACGGTGCTGTTATCTTTGATAACGGCGAGGTGAAAATGAACGAGGCTTTTTCGGATGAGGAGCTTGCGCAGATGAGGAACGTTGCCGGGGAGATCAAGGGCGCTATGGCGGCAATGAGCTATTGTGTGGAGCATGGGAAAACAAAGCTTGATCTTTATTATGATTATGAGGGCATAGAGAAGTGGTGTACCGGAGAATGGAAAACAAATAAGCGGGGAACTATAGAATACAAGGCGTTCTATGAGTCTGTAAGGGATAGGCTCAACATCCGGTTTGTCAAGGTCAAGGGTCATTCCGGAGATAAATACAATGATATGGCGGACCGTCTTGCAAAGGATGCGGCGGGAGTGGAATAAAAAAAGCCGTTCGCGGGGTGTACGGTATAGAACCGTATATCCATGAACGGTTTTTTATTACATATTAAGCAGATCCGAATGAGTTCCTGTAGCAACAAGTGTAAGAATCACATTGTCATTATCGATCTTGTAGATCAGCAGCCAGTCCGGGGCGATATGACATTCCCGCATTCCTTTGTATTTACCGTTCAGTTTATGATCACGATATTTTTCAGGTAGAGCCTCTCCGGCTTTCAATTTGTTTACCACAGTGCTGAGTGCATCAATATTCATCCCTCTTTTTGCGGCAAGCTTCAGTCCCTTCCGAAAGCTGCTTGTATATTTAACCTTCATCTCTCAGGATCTCCTTGAACATCTCATCTACATTATCATATGCTTTTACATTTGGATCACCGGAGATCCTCTCCGCCTCCTCAAACGCGTCAAGCACCTCCTGCTTATATTCAGGCAGTTTCACTTCAAAGGGGATACCGCGTCTGAGATCGACCTGCTTTAAAAACATGCTGACTGCGGACGAAAGATCCAATCCAAGCTCACTGAGTACCTCTGACGCATTGTGTTCGAGTTCTTCATCGATATTTATCTGTGTTTGGATAATTGCCATAATAAACACCTCCGTTAAGCATATTGTAGCACAATGCCATTATAATGTCAATCCCCATGTGATCTGAGTTTCTCCGTTATTTTTTCGTTAATTTGATGAAAAATGTGAAAAAAGTATTGACAACGCAGGAGAAGTGTGGTAATATATTATCGTGGTTAGCATATGATAACCGAGCGTAAATAGGAGCAACTCTGGCGCGTGATGCCGATGCGCCAATATTTTTGAATATTGATTAGCGTATGCTAATTAAAGAAAGGTGGGACTATATGATTGACAGCCTGATCGCGTATCACTGCGCGCCTGCTCTTGCGGGGATAAAGCCGGCGAATATATTTTCGTGCCGCAAAAGCGAATATCCGGAACTGCACAGAGAGCTGAGGGATCTCAATATGAGCTTCAATAAAAAAGATATATATTTTGAAATATTGTGTGAATGTGAAAAACGGGCGCTCGTTATGATATACAGACGAAACAGACTGTCTGAGCAGCTTGAGATTTCTGAGATACGGAGGCTGCTTTCGGATCATGGTTATCCGAGATCTGCGGGGCTGGATGATATGCTGGGCGTGCTCAGAACGAGGATAGCGGAGTCGCCAGAGTTCCCTCATGAGATCGGGGCGTTCCTTGGTTATCCTATAGAGGACATATACGGATTTATCGATCATAAAAATGAAAACTGCCTTTATACCGGTTACTGGAGAGTATACGGAGATGTTGAAAAATGCAAGGAATGCTTTAGAAGGTACGATATCTGCCGCAATGCTATACTTAAACGGCTTGAGCGGGGACATTCGCTGGCCGGGATATTCTGCGCGGCATAGATCAATATAAAAATTAAGGAGGGTTTTGCGATGGGTAAAACAGCGGTAATTTATTGGAGCGGAACAGGGAACACTGAAGCGATGGCTAATGAGATCGCCGGAGCGGTGAATGCATCGGGCGGCGCGTGTGAGCTGTTCAATGTTTCGGAGATAACCGCAGATCAGGCGGCTGAATATGATAATCTGGTACTTGGATGCCCGGCGATGGGAGCGGAGGTGCTGGAGGAAGGTGAATTCGAGCCGTTTTTTGAGGAGCTTGAAGGAAAGCTCAAGGGTAAGAATGTAGCGCTGTTCGGTTCCTACGGCTGGGGCGACGGCGAATGGATGCGTACATGGCAGGAGCGTGTCACCGATGCGGGCGCCGAGCTTGTGGGCGGTGAAGGAGTTATCGCCAATGAGGCTCCGGATGAAGAGGCTCTTGAAAAATGCGCGGAGCTCGGCAGAGCCGTGAGCGCGCTGTAACATAATAGGCGGATAGTTTCTGCCGTATTTGATATTGCTGGTTCTTTTAAATTTCATTATCGCATAGAAAAGGGGAGCGCGGTTTTGCTGCGCTTCCCTTTTCTAATGTTTTTCGGCCGGTCAGCTCCCGATCTGCGCCGATATCCTTATGCATATTGTATAATAAGTCGCAAATTTATGACTAAGTAAAAATATAAACTTTAAAAGGCTGTATTAAGGTGGGGTATTTGTGCATATTGATGAAAAAATCGGGATTTTTTTGTGGTATTCTAATCTTGACAAAGGCATTATGAAAGGGTTATAATGGGAAAAGGAAGAGATTTTTTGAGGCGTTTGTTGATAATGACGAACCTTAAAAATCAGGCGGATAATTTTTGTATCGATATATTTTATTTTCGGGCTGCGCAGGGTATCATAAGAGACCGGCATTAAGGGCGTTCCCGTCAGGATGGTATATAATATCCTCTGCAAGTGTGGATTATTGTGAGGATATTCATATAAAAAATCAAATGAGAGAGGAAGAGAGAGAAAATGAAAATTAAAAAATTAGTCAGTGCTCTTTCAGCATTGACAATAGCCGCAGGCACTTTTGCGGGACTGGCTGTTACGGCAAGTGCAGCGGATACTAGTAAAGATCCAATATTTTCTGTAGATTATACTGCAGATGGTGTATCTACAGATGGATGGACTACATCTGTAGATGATGCTACGAATCATAACAATTATGTTTTCGAAGTTTCAGAGGGAGTAGGTTTGGAAATAAAGCCTGCCATATACGGAGGAAGAAACAGGAAATTAACAGCTACATATATGTTTTCTGATGCGGAGCAAAATCCAATAACGTATGATGGTAATGTAACTTTTCAATTTTCGTTCTGGTCCCAGAATGATACAACCACAGAATACCAAGATAGAAAACCAATTGTAACAGTCCTTGATGATAAAGGCGAATCGCTTCTTGCAATAAATGAAGAAGGTCAGGCTGGTAACCTATATGTAGATGGTGAACTGGCTGCATCTACCAATAGACTTAGATTCAGAAGTAGCAAATTTGATGTTACTGTAAATATTGATTTTAATGCGGGGAAGTTGGATTATACAATAGTGACTCAAGGTCAATATAACGGCACTGAAATGTCAGGAGCTGAAACCACGACAACTGGATCAAAAGACATTTCATCAGATGCACTTGGAGGAATAAAAGTAGAAACAGGAACTAATATTCAAATAGCAGATAATACTTATGGGGCTATAAGATTTTATGGTATGAAGGTGTGGAAGGATATAGACACTACAGTTAACCCCACTGCTACATATGAGCAAATAGGTGATTATACATCGGAAACAGAGACGGATAATAAAGCTTCTGCATTTAAACTCAATGTTACTGCTGGAACAAATGCTATCAAAAGTGTTGGGGCAAAAGTAAATGACAAGATGTCAGAAAATACTATTAACACAACTATAAACAGTGGTTCTACTGTTGTATTTGCAATTGCAGTGAATGCTGCAGCGGAAGACGTTGAGTCGATAAAAGCTGTGATTGATGGGACAACGGATATTGATGCAACTCCGGTTACAGTTACGACGATAGAATAAATTGGGTGAGGAGGAATAGCGTATTATGAAAATATATGAAAATCCTGTTATCAATATTACTGAATTCGATGCGGAGAATATAGTAACGAATTCGGGAACTGATCCTACAGCGTTCGACCAGGCTCAGGGAGCAGCGGCTGATGTTGCAGGAGAGGGTAATGTTATCAGAGTCATACTCTGATAGCTTTATACGGCGGAAAAAATACCGATGCCGGAAATCCACACAGTATCGGACATGGAAAGACAGAGAGACCCGCACTGCGGCAAGTTGCCGCAGCGCGGGTCTCTGTTTTTTGTGTCAGCCTCTGTACAGCGCGGCATATAAGTGATATAATATATATAATCTATAATGAAAGGTGATGTTTTATTATGTGGTTTGTTATGGCCCTGCTTTCTTCTGTATTTGCCGCGGCAACATCTATTCTTGCGAAGGTAGGCATAGAGAATGTCAATTCAAATCTCGCAACGGCGATAAGAACGGTCGTGGTAGTGGTTATGGCATGGGGGATAGTGTTTATTACCGGCGCGCAGCATGGGATAGGCAGTATCGGCAAAAGGAGCTGGCTGTTCCTGATCCTGTCAGGGATCGCTACAGGAGCATCTTGGCTTTGCTATTACAGGGCGCTGCAGCTCGGAGATGCGTCAAGAGTCATTCCGATAGACAAGCTGAGTATAGTTATAACTCTTGTAATGGCGGCAGTGTTCCTGCATGAGGAGTTTACGGTCAAGTCGGTCATAGGCTCCGTGCTTATAACCGCGGGAACGTTTTTCTGATACTATGAGTCATCTTTCTGGGCTTTTCAGACGCAGTATATATAAGACCTGAAAAATTTCTGATTTTTGTACAATTTTTTTTGAAAAAACTATAGAAATTTTCGTTGATTTACTGTATAATATTAAGATAGAATGATATATTTCTAATCTTTTTTTTGGAGCTTTGATTTTTGCGGTATCGGAGGGTATGGGAATGGACGACATCTTACGAATCCTGGATAAGGAACAGGGTACGGTCAGCGCTGCCAAAATAGCGAGGATGCTCGGCAGAACAGAGGAGGAGGTCTCTGAAAAGCTTGAAAAGCTGGAGGAGGAGCATATAATAGCAGGATATAAAACGATCGTGAATTGGGACAAGACCGACCGAGAGGTCGTTACAGCGCTTATAGACCTGCGAGTCACCCCGCAGCGGGGAGAGGGCTTTGACAAGGTGGCCGAGCGTATCTACAAATATCCGCAGGTAAAGGAGCTGTATCTTATGTCCGGAGCATATGATCTGTCGGTAATGGTAGAGGGAAAGACTATGAAGGATGTCGCGCTGTTCGTTGCCCGAAAGCTTGCGCCTATGGATTCCATAATCTCAACGGCTACACATTTTGTACTAAAAAAATACAAGTCAGAGGGCATAATATTTGATGATAACGAAAAAGATACAAGACAGGTGATAACATTATGAATTATGATAAGCTGGTCAATCCTGTGGTCAGCGCGCTCCCGCCTTCGGGCATCAGAAAATTTTTTGACGCCGCGAGCATGATGGAGGATGCGATCTCGCTCGGCGTGGGAGAACCCGATTTCGTAACGCCATGGGCGATACGCGAGGCCGGGATATACAGCCTTGAAAGCGGAAGGACTTACTATACCGCAAACAGCGGACTTCTGGAGCTTAGAGAGGAGATCGCGAGATATAACAAAAGAAAATATAATGTCGAATACGATCCGAACGGACAGATCCTGGTCTCGGTAGGAGGGTCCGAGGCTATAGACGCGATGATACGAAGCGTTGTATGTCCCGGTGACGAAGTGCTGATCCCGGAGCCGAGCTTCGTATGCTACAAGCCTCTTACCATTATGGCCGGCGGCGTCCCGGTGACGATAGAGACCAAGGAGGAGAATGATTTCCGGCTCATGCCGGAGCAGTTAAAGGAAAAGATCACGGATAAAACAAAGCTGCTGATCCTGCCGTATCCCAACAATCCTACAGGCGCGGTCATGTCAAGGGCTGATCTTGAGGCGGTCGCGGAGGTCATACGCGATACGGATATACTCGTTCTGTCAGATGAGATCTACGGTGAGCTGCGTTACAGCGGAGAGGAGCATACTCCGTTCTCGGCCATAGACGGTATGCTTGAAAGGACCGTGATCGTGAACGGGTTTTCAAAAACATATGCAATGACCGGCTGGCGTCTCGGCTATGCGTTGGGTCCTGAGAGAATAATAGGACTTATGACGAAGATACATCAGTACGGGATAATGTCATCGCCCACAACGAGCCAGTACGCGGCGATAGAGGCGCTGCGCAGCTGTGATGACGATGTCGAGGATATGCGGCGGGAGTATAATTACCGCAGGCGTGTGATAGTGGACGGGTTCAGAGAGATGGGGCTTTCATGCTTTGAGCCGTACGGCGCGTTTTATGTGTTCCCGTGCATAAGCTCTACGGGGATGACGAGCGATGAGTTCTGTAGCCGTCTGCTCCGGGAGGAGAAGGTAGCGGTCGTTCCGGGAACGGCATTCGGCCGGTGCGGCGAGGGCTTTATAAGATGCTCATACGCATATTCAATAGAAAAAATAGAGGAGGCGCTGAAAAGGATAGCGCGCTTCGTGGAAAAATACAAAAAGCAATGATGAGCCGGGGTTTGCTCAGGAAAGGTTTTAAGGAGAAAAAATAATGGCAACAAAGTACATTTTTGTGACCGGCGGAGTTGTATCCGGTCTTGGCAAGGGGATAACGGCCGCATCGCTCGGCAGACTGCTGAAAGCGAGAGGCTACAAGGTGACAATGCAGAAGTTTGATCCTTACATAAACGTGGATCCGGGAACGCTCAGCCCGTATCAGCACGGCGAGGTCTTCGTAACGGATGACGGGGCGGAAACGGATCTCGATCTCGGACACTATGAAAGGTTTATAGATGAGAATCTGAGCATAAACTCGAATGTAACAACAGGAAAAATATACTGGTCTGTTCTCAATAAGGAGCGGCGCGGTGATTACGAGGGCAAAACTGTTCAGGTAATACCTCATATAACGAATGAGATAAAGGACAGGGTGTACAGGGTAGCGACACATCAGTCTACAGATGTTGTAATAACGGAAATAGGCGGCACTGTAGGAGATATAGAGTCAACGCCGTTCCTTGAGGCTATACGTCAGGTCGCAAACGAGGTGGGCAAGGAGAACTGTATATATGTACATCTTACTCTTGTTCCGTTCCTCAGCAGCTCAGGCGAGCAGAAAACGAAGCCGACACAGCACAGCGTGAAGGAGCTTTTAAGCCTTGGTATACAGCCGGACGTTATAGTCCTGAGGACCGAAAAGCCGCTTGAGCCGGGAACAAAGGAGAAGATCGCCCTTTTCTGCAACGTGTCACAGGACAGCGTTGTTGAGAATATAGATCTTGAAACTCTCTACGAGGTGCCGCTCTTCCTTGAAAAGGAGGGGCTTGCGAAGGTCGTGTGCAGAAAGCTGGGGCTTGAGAACAGAAAGCCGGATCTTGAGCAGTGGAGCCGGATCGTGGATGTTGCAAAGGACCTTCTGCGCGGCGATAAGGACGAGGTGACTATTTCTCTTGTTGGAAAATACGTATCGCTGCATGACGCTTATATTTCTATCGTTGAGGCTTTAAAGCACGGCGGAATACAGCATCATGCGAATGTGAACATAAACTGGGTAAATTCAGAGGAGCTGACAGAGGAAACGGCGGATGAGCTGCTCAGCGGCAGCGATGGCATACTCGTACCGGGCGGCTTCGGAGACAGGGGCATCGAGGGCAAGATACTTGCCGCAAAATATGCGCGTGAGAATGATATACCCTATTTCGGGATATGTCTCGGAATGCAGATAGCGGTGATAGAATATGCAAGAAACGTTCTCGGATACGCGGACGCAAATTCGAGCGAGCTTGATCCCGAAACAACGCATCCGGTCATAGACCTGATGCCGGAGCAGAAGGATGTTGAAAATCTAGGCGGTACAATGCGTCTCGGACTGTATCCGTGCAAGGTAGCGGAGGGATCTCTTGCGGAAAGCATATACGGCAGCTCGCTCATATATGAGCGTCACCGCCACCGCTATGAGTATAATAATTTTTACCGGAAGGAGCTTACCGAGGCAGGGCTTGCGATAAGCGGCATGTCGCCTAATGAAAAGCTGGTCGAGATGGTCGAGATACCGTCGCACCGTTTCTATATAGGCGTTCAGTTCCATCCTGAATTCAAATCGCGTCCAAACAATGCTCATCCGATATTTGCAGCGTTTGTTGAGGCCGCGCTGAAAAAGCAAAAGGATTGATCAGAAAAACAGCTTACCAGGGGGCGGCGCCGAGCTGCCCCTCTCAGAACAGGGAAAGTGACTGTAGCTCAGGTTGTTACGGCGGCTGACTGCGAATGAAAGGATATGATCAGGTGAAAAAGTATATGCGGTTCGTAAAACCGTACACGCTTTATTTTATACTCGGCCCGCTCTTGATGCTGACCGAGGCGGCGGGAGAGATGCTTCTCCCCAAGATGATGGGAGAGATGGTGGATAACGGTATAGGGACTGACGGAGCGGCCGGTTTGGGTGTATCTTATATAGCCGTTCACGCGCTTATGATGCTTGGTCTTATTGCTGTAATGATAACCGGAGGTATCGGCGGACACTATTTTTCCATCAAGGCTGCCGTGAATTCCAGCAGCGATCTGAGAAAGGCTGTTTTCGATAATATACAGACATTTTCCTTTAAGGATATAGATAAATTTTCGACAGGTTCACTTGTAACGAGATTAACAAACGATATAACTCAGATGATGAACACAACGCGTATGCTGCTCATATCGGCGGTGCGCGCGCCGGGAGTGCTTATAGGCGGTGTCATTATGGCCTGTACCATAAATGCCAGACTGGCAACAGTGCTTATTGTAATGATCCCGCTTCTGGGCATTGCCATTTTTCTGCTGCTGCGTACGGCTATGCCGCGGTTTACTGTTATGCAGAGCAAGCTGGACAAGCTGAATTCGCGGACGCAGGAGAATATAACCAATGTTCGGGTGATAAAATCCTTTGTAAGGGATAAGCTTGAGATAAAAAGATTTAATGAGGCAAGCTCCGAGCTGAGGGATTCCACCTATAATGCGATGAAGATAGTTGTCTGCACTATGCCGGTCATGACGCTGGCGATGAACATCGCAACGCTTGTAACGCTCTGGCGCGGCGGAAACACCGTGGTCATAGGCGGCATGGGAGTCGGCTCGCTGAGCGCGCTGATCCAGTATATAACACAGATACTGGGGTCGCTTATGATGGTATCGATGATGCTGATAATCTCGTCCAGAGCGGCGGCGTCATATAAAAGGATCATGGAGGTGCTTGATACCGAGGCGGATCTGAATGATGACAACGCAAGAAATAAGGATAAGCGTGTGACTGAGGGGCGGGTTGAATTCAGGAACGTATCATTCAAGTATTATGCTAACCGTGAGGATAACGTGCTTGATGATATATCGTTCACAGCAGAGCCGGGAAGCATCCTCGGCATAGTCGGCGTTACAGGCTCAGGGAAAAGTTCGCTGGTCCAGCTTATCCCGAGACTGTATGATGTATGCTCCGGAGAGGTGCTGGTGGATGGCGTTGACGTCAGGGACTATAGCCTCAGGCATCTTCGTGACGGAGTCGGCATGGTACTGCAGAAGAACGTGCTGTTTTCTGGCAGTATAGAGGAAAATCTCAGATGGGGAGACGAGACCGCGGATATGGACGAGATACGTGCGGCTGCGCGCGCGGCGCAGGCGGACGGATTTGTAACATCGTTTACTGACGGCTATGATATGGAGCTTGGTCAGGGCGGCGTAAACGTGTCCGGCGGTCAGAAGCAGAGGCTTTGTATAGCAAGGGCGCTTTTAAATCATCCTAAAATACTTATCCTTGACGACTCTACTAGCGCTGTCGATACGGCGACTGAGGCGAGGATCAGGGAGAGCTTCAGAGCTGAGCTTAAGGAGTCTACAAAGATAATAATCGCTCAAAGGATAAGCTCGGTCATAGACGCTGATAAAATAATAGTGCTCAGTGACGGAAGGGTCGTGGGTGAGGGAACGCACAGTGAGCTGATGCAGTCCTGTGAGGAATATCGGGAGATATATTATTCACAGGCAGACAAAGAAAAGGAGGTGTCGTAAATGCCTCCGATGGGACCTCCCGGCATGGGCCGGAACGACCGCAACAAAAGATATGCGGAAAAGGTCAAGCCCAAGGACGTAAAGAATGCGGTAAAAAGGCTTCTGGCGTATATAGGCGAGGATAGAGGCTGGGTATTTCTTGCGATCGGCTGCGTTCTGATAAGCGCGGGGACAAATCTTGCCGGAACATATATGCTGAGACCGATAATAAACGATCTCGGAGAAACAGGACTCAGCGCCGGGGAAAGGATAACAAATCTGCTTATCGGACTTGCGGTGATGGCGCTTATATATCTGATAGGCGTAGCGGCTGCTTTTATACAGTCGCGCACGATGATAAGGGTGTCGCAGAATACGCTCAGACGTATAAGGGACGATCTGTTCATGAAGCTGCAGAAGCTGAGTGTGCGCTATTTTGACACTAACAGCGCCGGTGATATAATGAGCCGGTTCACCAATGACGTTGACAACATCGGGCAGATGTTCGATTCAACTCTGCTGCAGATGTTTTCCGGTATGCTCACGCTTATAGGCTCGCTCGTGCTGATGTTCATAACCAACGTACCGCTGGCAGTCATAACTCTGCTTTTAACGCCGCTTATCGCAAAGGCGGGCGGTACGATAGCATCGAGGACGAGGAAGTATTTCTCGAAGCAGCAGGAAACGCTGGGAGCTGTCAACGGATATATTGAGGAGATAATAACCGGGCAGAAGGTAGTAAAGGTATTCAACCATGAGGATAAGGTCAAGGCTGAATTCGGAGAGCTGAATACGCAGCTGAGAAGCGTTCAGACAATGGCTAATTTCCTTGGCGGGATCATGGGACCGTGTATGAACGCGATGTCGCAGGTGAGCTATACGGTAACTGCGTTTGTCGGCTCGATACTCGCGTTTTTTACAAGACTGGGCAGGATCGGAGCGGGCAGCTTCAGCTTTGCCGCTCTTGATATAGGCGGGCTTACCGTTTTTGTGAATTACTCAAAGCAGTTCGCAAGACCGATAAATGAGATCGCGAACCAGGTAAACGTCATAATGTCGGCGCTTGCCGGTGCGGAACGCGTTTTTAAGGTCATGGACGAAAAGCCCGAGGCGGCGGATGACACGAATAAGGTCAAGCTTGAAAATGTCAAGGGCGAGGTAGTTCTGAAAAATGTGACCTTCGGGTATGATCCGGACAAGGTGATACTGAAAAATATTTCTATGTACGTGCGTCCGGGACAGAAGATAGCGCTTGTCGGTTCGACCGGCGCGGGGAAAACAACGATAACAAATCTTTTGACACGCTTCTATGATATAGACAGCGGAGAGATAACGATAGATGGCATAGACCTGAGAGATATCGAACGCGAAAGCCTTAGGGCGAATATCGCGATGGTGCTTCAGGACACTCATCTGTTCACAGGGACAGTAATGGAGAATATCCGCTACGGGAGACTGGATGCTACAGATGAGGAGGTAAAAAAGGCAGCTTTAACGTCGAGTGCGCATATGTTTATAAAAAATATGCCGGACGGTTATGATACTATGCTTACCGGCGATGGTTCAAACCTGTCGCAGGGACAGCGTCAGCTGTTGAATATTGCAAGAGCAGCGCTGTCGAGAGCGCCTATACTCATTCTAGATGAGGCGACCTCATCTGTAAATACGAGAACGGAGCAGCATATAAACCGCGGTATGGACGCGCTTATGAAAAACAGAACGACATTTGTCATAGCGCACAGGCTTTCGACTATAAGGAATGCGGACGCCATAATGGTCCTTGAGAATGGTGAAATAATAGAAAGAGGCACGCATGAGGAGCTGTTGGCGCAGCGCGGCAGATATTATGAGCTGTATACAGGTATAAAGGAGCTGGACTGACAGTCCGGCAGAATAAAAACAGGTAAAAGGATAAAAAGGGGAGCAGTAAGGAAGATCCCCGAAGAAAAAGGAAAGGAAGGGGAAAGATGAAGGTATACCAAATGATATACACTTCGGTGCGGCATAGCCTGTCAGATCCCGAGCTGGGGCTTTCGAGCCAGCCGGGACAGCGGGTGTACTCGTGCTCGCAGGGGCTGACGCGTGAGAACATATCCGAGCTTATGCGTTTTTCGAGCTACAGGCTGCCAAAGAACGATACAACGGAATATTCGAAGGAGCTTGGTGATCCTACGATACCGTCCATGTTCCCGAAGACCTTCAGAACGCTCAGGCTTGCCGATGGCAGGTTCGCGGCGGTACAGTCGGTGTATTCAGGATATGATATAAACGGTGAGGAGGGGAACTTTTTCGCGCACGCGCTCGTGTTTGACGAGTACGGCGATGATTTCTTCCCGGAGCAGTTCTTTGGCTCAGAGCTGTTCAGAACGTATCTGACAAAGGAGGAGCAGGATGCCGAGCTGATACGGTATATGCCTGTGCTTGAAGATCCGATCAAGCCGGAAGGGCTTGAGCAGGAGATGATAACCTTTATAAATATGCATAAAAAAGAGCTTACATACCTCATAAATCATGCGGTAACAATGCTCACATCGGAAAATCTGAAAAATATATGCATAAGCACGGATGATGAATATCTCACCGAGCGGTATCTTATAGCACTGAAGTGGCTCTTGCCGCGTGATATCTCACGAAATACCGGTATCTCGACATATAATGTATACCTTCCGTCTGACAAACAGGACAGGATCGTATTCCATGGAACTGTTTACGGCAAAAACAATATAACAAGAAATGCGATAGAGAGCAGAGAGAACTGCATATATCTTGATTTCAACAATATAGATTTCTCAGCGGTCGCGGTATCGAGCCTGTTCAATATGAGTGTTGAGGAGATAAGAGAGCAGTATGTGAAATATAAGCTCAGCTCTGTAACGGCGTATCTCGACTGGTTTTCGCTTACTCAGAACGTTACATTTCCGGGTATGGGCGGCAAGCTGCTGAAATTCAAACGCTCAGCGGGTGATGAAGCCTTTGCGGAACGAGCGAAGGAGCTGTTTGCGGATATAGACAGCGAGGACATGGCAGAGGTCAAGTTTGAGATAACCAAGGTAATGTATGATAACATCAGCATGTTCCCGGACGAGACAAAGCGCCTGACAGAGATATATGTCACCGACTGCATAAACAAGCTTTGCGCCGGTGAGAACTATGATATAGAATCGATCGTGAGGGCATCGGATTCAACAGGCGTTCAGATACAGACTATAGTCGATGATCTGCCCAAGTATATGGATATCATATACAACAGTATCGACTCAATGGGAGATAAGAACAGGCGGATAGTAATGAACTTCCTTGTCCATATAAAGCATGGAAGCGAATTTGAGAGCTGGTACGCGATGATGGGAGGCAAGCGCAAGTATATATCAGTGCTGCTGGAGCTGGCAGTGCCGATGCTTGTTACCGGCTATGGCGCGAGTACGTTCTCGCTGCCGGAGGGCTGGTCTGAGCCGGAGCTTTACGAGATGATAGCGTATATAGAAGCGTCTACCGAGGATAGGCAGCTGTCTATGGGCTGTATAAAATATATAACTGAGCATGATGAAGTGGATTGGGAGAAATACGGTATAACTATAGCGCACCGTAAAAAGATGCCGGCCGAGGTCGAGGCGGACTCGGCTAAAATAAGGCGTCTGCTTACAAAGGTGGGATATGAACCGTATCAGAGAAATTCATATGAAGTGATAAAACGCGACATTATGGCCGATATTGAGGACAACAGATCGCCTCTTTTGATATCAAGACTCTTATATGAGGTATATCAGTGGCAGGGTGCATACGGCAATCAGCGTGAGGCGCAGCACCGGGCCGAGAAGATAAGGAAGCTGCTTTTGGAGCTGAGAAAGAAGGAGCCGCAGTGCTACAATTATATGATACCCAAGCTGGCGCTGGAGATAGTGGAGTCACAGGGGCATTATCACGAGGTAATGATAAATACTGACACCATGCCGACGAGCTTCTGGAACTGGTTTATTATCGGATTTAAACACTGCAGGCGTGATGATAAAAAGATGCTTGCATATATAAGGATATACTCATCGAACAAGATGAAGCTTAGCAGACTGCCGGTCAAGGGTGCGCTGCGCGCAGCCTTTCAGAACGAAGCCTGATCAATGAAAATAAGGAAAGGAAATACAAGAAGATGAAAGAGTCAATGAAAAGAATAACAGCTGCAGTATGTGCGGCGGCAATGGCGTTAATGATAGGAGTGGTATCGGTCTCGGCGTCTGAAACAGCCCGGCCTCAGCCGGACGGCAGCGGTACGACTACTGCGACAGACACAATGAACACTTCATCAGGTGAGGCGGGAGAAACTGCTCCGGAGACTGCGGAAGCGCAGAATAATACGATTGTAAATAATGCAAGCACAGTGACTCAGAATACGAGTTCCGGTTCAAGCGAAAGAAGATATCAGACAAAGCTGGGCGGCTTTCTGTGGTTTCTGCTGTCGGTAGTTGTAAACTTTATAATAAGCTGCTGGGTCGGGAACAGGTTTTACCGTCTTGCAAGAAGAAGCACGCAGAGCTCTGCTGAGATACGCGCGCTGCGCAAGGATATAGAGGAAAAGTTTGCGTCAACGCTGAGGGATATATCTGAGCCTGCGCTTGAGGTCATGAATCAGAATGAGAATTACGCGCGTTCTGACGAGGGGCTCGGTATGCCGGACAGAAAGAATAAGATCGAGATAAATGATGAGGAGCGTGAAATATTCCGCAGATGGGATGAGCAGAGAGCTAATTCCAGATCGGCAAGGACTGCCGCGGCGCGCGAGGATGAGTATGAGGATTATGAGAACGAGGATGAATACCGCACAGGATCATCCGAAAGGCGTACAGCATATCAGCCTACACGCCGTTCGTCGGGTATAGAATTTGATGACGAGGATCAGGATCAGGACTATGATTATGATGATTACGAGGATTATGAGGAAGCGCGCTCATCGTCAAGACAGCGTCCGGCACGGATGAATGAGCGCCGCGAGACCGGTTCGTCAAAGAAGAGCGGTATAAACAAGGCTAAGGGTAAAGCAAGGGATTTCCTGAGCAATGTTTTTCCGTTCGAAGACTGATTTATGATAGAATAGCCGCATGTCCCGTATATGGGATGTGCGGCTTTTTGCGTGCCGCAGTTTTCACAGTACCTGCAGTTGGGGCATAATATATCTCAGAGAAAATTTATGCGCGGACGGAGTTCCCGTAGATAGGAGGCTGTCCGTATGAGCGTGAGAGGGGTGAAAACAATGCTGATAACTGTAGGTTCTATAACTACTGCATCGCGTCTTTCCCGGATACTGGAGATAAATACAGGTCAGCCGGCGGAGGTGGTGCATACTCCTGCGGCGATAAACAAGGGGGGATGCTCGTATTCGGTGCGGTTCCCGGAGCAGTATATTGATCGGGCAAGGGAGCTTATGCGTGAATACAGGGTTCCGGTAAGGAAATTTTATTCGGAGAATACGACCGAAGGGAAGCGTGAATATCATGATATATCTTGATAATGCTGCCACTACAAGAAAGAAGCCGGCGGCGGTATACAAGGCCATGCTAAAAACAGCGCTGCTGGGCGGCGGAAATGCCGGACGCGGGAACGGCGTACTCAGCCTTGGCGCTGTTAGGGTCATAATAGAAACACAGGAGGCTGCGGCCGAGCTTTTCGGGATAGAGGATGAGAGCAGTATTGTGTTTACCCAAAACGCGACATATGCTTTGAACATGGCAATATTGGGTACGCTTAAGCCCAATGATCATATGCTTGCGACCGTTATGGATCATAACAGTGTGCTGCGCCCGGCTGTGCGGCACGGCAATTATTCGATAGCAGGTGCGGACAGTATCGGATATGTCAGTCCCGCTGCGGTGCGCAGACGTATAACGGATAAGACTGCGCTTGTGGCGTGCACACATGTATCGAATGTGTGCGGAACTGTACAGCCGGTAAAGGAGATAGCAAAGGCAGCCCATGCCGGAGGAGCGATGTTCCTGTTAGACTGTTCGCAGAGCGCCGGCAGTGCAGATATAAAAGTGAACGATATAGGTGCCGATATGATAGCATGTCCCGGACACAAGGGTCTTATGGGACCTATGGGGACCGGGATATTGTATATAAAGGAGCCGGAACGGGTAGAGGCAGTGATAACCGGCGGCACGGGCAGCGAGTCGGAGTCTATGGCTCAGCCGGGCGCTATGCCTGATAAGTTTCACTGCGGTACGATGAACATACCGGCTATAGCGGGACTTCGTGAGGGGATACGGTTCATTCTGAAAGAAGGGGCGGAAAGCATAGGAGCGCATGAAAAGGAGCTTGCTGACGAGTTTCGCCTGAATTTGATGGATATGGGCGGGATAATTGTATATGGCCGCGGGGACAGCGGTATAACGGCATTCAATATTAACGGACTTGAAAGCTCAGAAACAGCACGGATGCTGGGTGATGAATTTGCTGTCAGAGCCGGTTATCACTGTGCGCCGTTGGCTCACCGGGCGCTGGGTTCAGCAAACGGCGGCTCCGTCAGAGTATCATTTGGTTATTTCAATACAAAGCGCGATATGAAAAGAATAACCGATGCGGTAATGAGAATACTAAAGGAAAGAAAATGATCGTCTCAAGGAAACACTGATCAAATAGGATATTTCAGAAGCAGGGCAAATATTTGATCAGCGTTTCCCGGATACTGTGTCGAAAGAGCTATATTAGAGCAGTAAATGGCATTATATTGCAAAATATTGGGTGATATAGATTTTTCTAAAAAAATAAAAAAAAGGCTTGACAAATAGATGGTTATATGTTAGAATATTATAGTCGGGTGGCTGAAAGACAAGTTTTCCATCAAAGAAATATAAATGCGGGTGTAGTTCAATGGCAGAATCCCAGCCTTCCAAGCTGGTCG
>CAJFVT010000140.1 GCA_904420525.1 uncultured Clostridia bacterium
AAGTATGAGCTGCAGGAGCAACTGTAATAAGGAACTAAGGAGATAAGCAAATGCGAAAAAAAATAGCGGTAGCAGGTACCGGATATGTGGGGCTGTCTAATGCTATATTGCTTGCACAGCACAATAAGGTGACGGCGGTGGACATCATACCGGAAAAGATAGAACTTATAAATAATAAAAAATCGCCGATAGTTGATAAGGAGATAGAGGATTATCTTGCGAATAAGGAGCTTGATCTGACTGCAACGCTTGATGCGGAAGCTGCATATCGTGATGCTGAATTTGTGGTGATCGCCGCGCCTACAAATTATGACAGTAAAAAGAATTTCTTTGATACTTCAGCTGTCGAACATGTTATAGAACTTGTAATGAAGTATAACCCCAATGCCGTTATGGTAATAAAATCGACAATACCCGTAGGGTATACAAAGTCGATAAGGGAGAAAACGGGCAGTGATAATATAATATTCAGCCCGGAATTCCTGCGGGAGGGCAGAGCACTTTACGATAACCTCTATCCGTCAAGGATAATAGTGGGGACGGATATGGAGGATGAACGTCTCGTAAAAGCGGCACATGAGTTTGCGGAGCTTTTGCAGGAGGGTGCTGTCAAAGAAGATATCGATACCCTGTTCATGGGCTTTACTGAGGCAGAGGCTGTAAAACTGTTTGCCAATACATATTTGGCACTGCGTGTCAGCTATTTCAATGAGCTTGACACATATGCCGAAATGAAGGGGCTTGACACTAAGCAGATCATAGATGGTGTGTGCCTCGATCCCAGGATCGGCAGCCATTATAATAATCCAAGCTTTGGTTATGGCGGTTATTGTTTGCCGAAAGACACAAAGCAGCTGCTGGCAAACTATGAGGATGTGCCGGAAAATCTGATAGAGGCTATAGTTGAAGCCAATAGGACAAGAAAGGATTTCATCGCCGACAGAGTCCTCAATATGGCAGGATACTACAGCTATGATGAGGATAATGTATACGACAGGACAAAGGAGAAAACCGTCACTGTCGGTGTTTACCGACTGACTATGAAGTCAAACAGCGACAACTTCCGTCAGAGCAGCATACAGGGCGTGATGAAGCGCATTAAAGCCAAGGGCGCAAATGTAATAATATATGAGCCCACGCTTGAGGACGGCAGCACGTTCTTTAACAGTAAGGTTGTCAACGATTTGGCTGAGTTCAAAAAAATGTCCGATGCGGTAATAGCGAACAGATATAATGCTGAGCTTGATGATATACAGGACAAGGTATATACAAGAGATATATTCAGAAGGGATTAATCATTTATGAAAAAGCGGCTGTTAATATATGCGCATTATTATGTTCCGGATGTGGCATCAACGGGTCAGATACTCCGTGAGCTTGCAGAGGGAATGAAAGACAGCTTTGATATAACTGTGATATGTGTTGTACCATCTTATGAGGGTACGATAAGTCCGGAGTATAAGACAAAGAAATATTATGAAGAGGATATAAACGGTGTACGTGTTATAAGGATACGTGTGCCGGAATTCTCGAAGCAAAACAAAATCAGCAGAATAAAGAATATTGTGGCATATTTCTTTGGCGCAATGACGGCAACATTTAAGGCTGAAAAGCAGGACTATGTTTTCTCCATATCGCAGCCTCCGATACTCGGAGGACTTCTCGGAGTATGGGGAAAGTGGGTAAAACACGCTAAGTACATATATAATATACAGGATTTTAATCCGGAGCAGACAATGGCAGTCGGTTACAGCAATAATAAGCTGGTCTTAAAGCTAATGATGATGCTTGACAAATTCAGCTGCAGGCAGAGTGATCTGATAATCACTGTAGGCAGAGATCTTGTTGAAACTGTGAACAGACGCTTTAAAGGGAAAAGAGTTCCGAAAACAGTTATGATAAATAACTGGATAGATGAAAAGGAAATATATCCGCTTGATAAGGACAATGAAAAAGTCCAAGCATTTAAGAGCAAATACGGATTAGAGAATAGCTTTGTAATAATGTATTCCGGGAATATCGGGCTGTACTATGACCTTGAAAATATAATCAAGGTAATAGAAAAATTCAAGCCCGGCACAAAGACGCCGGATGGCAGAGAAGTAGCATTTGCATTTGTGGGAGCCGGAACAAAACTTGAGGAGCTTGAAGCATATGTATCGGAGCATGGCATGAGCAACGTATCATTCATTCCGTATCAGGACAAGGCAGAGCTGATATATAGCTTGAATGCGGCAGATGTTCATTGGTGTGTCAATGCAAAGGGCATAAAGGGAGTCAGCTGCCCAAGTAAGTATTACGGATTGGCAGCTGCAGGTAAACCTGTTATAGGGGTACTTGAAGCGGGGTCTGAGATACGATGCATAATCGATGAAACAAACGGCGGTATCTGCTGTGAGCCGGGGGATTATAAATCAATTGAGAAAAATATACAATGGTTTATAGATAATTCGGGGAGCGATGAACTTAAAGAGATGGGTATGCGCGGAAGAGCGTATCTTGAAAAGAACTTAACTAAGAATGTATCGGTAAATAAATATGCCGAAGAAATATCAAATCTTAAGGAGACGAAGGATGAACAGCAATTGGTTCAAGCTCGTTATGAGGCTTACGAAGGTGAGATACGGCAAACGGCTGCAGCTCAAAGGCGTGCCGGTGATATTCAATAAAAGCGGCGCATCACTTGAAATGGGAGATAATGTCACGATTAAGAGCAGCTTTTTATCAAATCTTGTTGGCTTGTATTCAAGAACGATAATCGTAACACGCGCTTCGGAGGCAAAAATAAAGATAGGCAACAATGTTGGTATTTCCGGCGCAACTATATATGCGAGAAAAGGCATAGAGATCGGCGATAACACTCTTATAGGCGGGAATGTGAAGATCCTTGATAATGATTTTCATCCGATAGAAGTTGAGGCACGAAATGCCGATATAAAGGAGAAAATAGGCACAAAGCCGATAAAGATAGGAAAAAACTGTTTTATAGGCTGCAACAGTATAATACTGAAAGGTACCGAGTTGGGCGATGGATGCGTTGTTGGCGCCGGTGCTGTGGTAAGCGGAAAGTTTGAGAACGGATGTGTGCTCGCCGGGAATCCGGCGCGAGTGGTGAAGAGGATGGACGTATGAAGGTTTTACAGATAAATATTTTTGGAAATCTTAGTACCGGGAAAATAGCTGTGGATTTATATAAAACTTTGGCTGCAAACGGACATGAAGGAAAAATAGCATTCGCACGCGGTGAAATAGAAGAA
>CAJFVT010000141.1 GCA_904420525.1 uncultured Clostridia bacterium
CGCCGTGCTCCAGCCCCTCAGGATCGTACAGCTCTTTTCCCAGCATCTGATAACCCCCGCATATGCCTATCACCGGCGTTCCCTTACCTGCGAGGCGAATGACAGCGGCTTCAATTCCGGAGGCCCGGATATCAAGGAGGTCACCCATGGTATTCTTTGTTCCCGGAATTATTATAAGATCCGGATCCCCAAGCTCATGTACATTTTTAACATATCTCAGAGACACCTCCGGCCGGCACTCCAGCGGCGTAAGATCCGTAAAATTTGATATATGCCTCAGTCTTATAACCGCAATATCGACCACTCCTCCGGCTTTATGCGCGCCGAGCCGCTCAGCAAGAGAATCCTCCTCATCAATATCCGCATCGGTATACGGGACAACACCGATGACCGGTTTTCCCGTAAGTCCCTCCAGCATATCAAGACCGTTTTTCAGGATAGACCTGTCGCCCCTGAACTTGTTTATTATAAGTCCCTTTATCCTTTCCCGCTCGCATGGCTCCAAAAGCTCTACAGTACCATAGAGCTGCGCGAATACTCCTCCCCTGTCTATATCGCCCACAAGCAGTACCGGCGCGTCCGCTATCCTTGCCATTCCCATGTTTACTATATCATTTGTTTTAAGATTTATCTCCGCAGGGCTTCCAGCTCCCTCGATAACTATTATGTCATTCTCCGCAGCCAGCGAAGCGTATGCCCTGCGTATGACTGGTATATGATCTGTTTTTCTTTTAAAATATTCTTTTGCCGCCATATTTCCCGCCGGCACTCCGTTTATTATCACCTGTGAGCCGACATCGCTTGTCGGCTTTAAAAGTATCGGATTCATCCTGATATCCGGCTCACACATAGCCGCCTCAGCCTGCATTGCCTGCGCCCGTCCCATCTCAAGCCCGTCACGCGTTACGAATGAATTCAGCGCCATGTTCTGCGACTTGAACGGAGCTGTCTTATATCCGTCCTGAACGAATATCCTGCAAAGCGCACCCGCAATAAGACTTTTTCCCGCACCGGACATCGTCCCCTGTATCATTATCGATCTAGCCATTTAATTCCTCCAATGCTTTTATGAGCATGATATTTTCCTCATGCAGCCGTACCGCTGCCCTGTAGCAGTCCGCGCCAAGTCCTCTGAAATCAGAGCATGAGCGGATCAGGATGTTTTTTTTCAGCAGCTTTTCTTTCAGTCCAGGTCTATGATAAAACATTATAAAATTTGCGCTTGGCTCCATGTATCTTATCCCCAAACGATCAAAGCCCCGCTTTATATACTCCCGCTCAGTGTGTATATATGCCCTAGTCCTTGCCGCATGCTCCGCAGCGAAGCAGGCCGCTGTCCCCGCAGCCTCAGCCGGGGCGGATATCTCCCAAGGCTGACGCTCCGAATACATCCTTTCGATAAGCCCCCTGTCCGAGCAGAGCATATATCCCAGGCGCAGACCGGGCATGGCATACATTTTTGTAAACGATCTGAGCACTATAAGATTTTTATATTCCGCTGTCAGTCCGCTTACTGAGTATCTCTCCGGCTCGTCAAGAAAATCATTAAAGCACTCGTCAACAACAACTGCCGCGCCAAATTCCGCAGCACGCTCTACAGCTGCTCTTATGCTGCTGCGGTCAATAAGATATCCGGTAGGATTATTCGGGCTGCATATGAACACAAGCTCCGTTTTGCCGGTTATCGCTCCCGCCGCGCCGCTGTCCTCAGCATAATACGCGACCTCTGATCCAACGCTTTTGACTGCCCGCTCATATTCGGAAAAAGCAGGCTCCGGGATAAGCGTCAGCTTTGGTCTCAAGGCGGCGGCAAGCGTAAACATCAGCGCCGCCGCACCGTTGCCGCATATTATATCATCCGATGAAACGCCTGTAACTCCGGCTATTGCCGAACGCAATCTCCTGCTTTTGGGATCAGGATATACACCGGCGTCAGCGTCTCTCGCGGCTCTTATCACCGTTTCCGGCATTCCCAAAGGATTTATATTTGCGGAAAAATCAATTATCCCTCGTCCGTATTTATATGTGTCTCCTCCATGACCGTATATCATAGCGTACTCCTTGTCTAAATAAAATTAGATAAATATGAACCACACCGCCGCCTTTGCTGCAAGCAAAATGGCAAGCATCACTGATGAGGATGCATACATGAGCCTGTTGGCACAGCGTATATCATCAGTCACAACGCTTCGCGTATCATCGCCTATGTATTGCTTTTTGTACAGCTTACCGAAATAATACGCATCTCCCGCCAGCCTCACTCCCAGCGCGCCGGCGCAGGCTGATTCAGTATGCGCGCTGTTAGGACTGGCATGCTTCAGTCTGTCCCTCTTAAATATCCTGAACGCGTTTCTGCCGTCAAGTCCGATCATATACGTCGCGAGCACTGTAAGCAGACCGGATATGCGCGCCGGGATGAAATTGACAGCATCGTCGAGCTTAGCTGCCGCTCTGCCGAAATAAATGTATTTTTCATTTTTATAGCCGACCATGGAATCCATAGTATTCACCGACTTGTACAGATACCCCAGCGGCGCGCCTCCTATCGCTGTAAATATAAGCGGCGCTATTACTCCGTCAGAGGTATTTTCAGCAACTGTTTCTACCGCCGCCTTGATCATTCCCTCTTGATCCAAAGCAGCAGTATCACGCCCGACTATCATGGATACCGCCTCACGCGCCTTCTCCGTATTTCCCTGCTCAAGAGCATGGCAGACCTTCATGCTCTCCTTTTTCAGAGACTGCGCCGCTACCACAAACCAGCACATGATCCCCTCCGCAGCAATATATACATACGGGCTTATCAAATATGCCGCGATCCCGGCTGCCGCAGCAGCCGCTGTAACGATCAGACAAACGATGACCGCCATAACGGCGCCGCCCGCAAGCTCTCCGCCCATGCTTTTCGGAAAAATATTTCTTATTACCCGTTCCGCCGCCGATATGAGCTTGCCTATCAAACATATCGGATGGAACCGCCAGTGCGGATCGCCGAAAATACGATCCAGCACAGCTCCCAGAGCCAGCCCCGCGGCTGAATATATCATCCACATAATAATCTCCATTCCGCCGCCCCTGCGCCGGCACAAAAAGCAGTGAAATTTCTCTTATCCGCAGGGCAAGGAATGATAAGAGATTATTATGCCCATGTGCGTTTCCGAGCACATAGTGCGAGGAAAATTTCGCACGGGCAATTTTATCCTGACAGAGGCTGTCGTGCTAATGCAACAGCCTCTTAGGGCTGCTTGAATTTAGATGCAGAACGGACGAAACGAAGGTTTTGCTTGCAAAACCCTTGCCCGAAGACGTACGTTGGTACGTCGAGGGGTGAGTTTCGTTCGTAGCATAAAGCTATTTTTTCGGAAATTTTTATTTAATAAAAATTTCTACCTTGATATTGTCTCATAGTTTAAAAAATTTATTGATATTTTGGCTCAGCTGCTTGTTATATAAAGCTTTATGCGTTCTGCGCTAAATGCAACAGCCCCAATCTCCTATTTGATCCTTACCGGTATACCGCATACCAGCCTGTATACTTCATCCGCATTTGCGGCTATATAACACATTATCCTTCCGGTCATCTCCCGTCTTTTCCTGTCCCTCTCATCTGCCGGGACTATACCCATCCCTATCTCATCAGCTGTAACGGCTTCTATCTCACCTGACTCTATCAAAGAAAATATCATTTTCTCCGGATCACCGCCATACTCAAGCACTTCTTCAATATATTCATGCGCATCGAACAGAACGCGCTCCTTATTTATTCCGAGTACGTCAGTTACAAACCTTTTCTTTCCCTGATATGCTCCGCCTGTAACAAATATCATATAAACCTCCCGGTGGCAGTTACTGCCGCCAATATCCCCAGCTCGCATAGCTGCAAAAACCAGCCGGCAAGATCCCCGGTTATTCCGCCGAAGCTCTTGATACTGATCCTTCTGTATATCAAAAAGATCACTGCAGCCGACAGAAGCATAGCCGCGCCGCGTTTCGGATCTATAAGCAGCACTGCTGCGGCACACGCCGCGAGCCAGCACAGCAGGACAACAATTGTACAGCGCTTTTGCGCGGCTCCTGAGAACATTGCCGCCAGCCCTGTATCCTTAGCAGTCGGGAGCATGATCACCGACAGGCCGCTAAGCGTGCGCGAAAGCACACAGCCGGCAGATATCATAAGCACATCGGCAGTATCTGTTTCACTCCATATGCCAAACGCCAGTATAAAATATACAGACGACCATATCAGCGCAAATGCTCCGACATGAGAGTCCTTAAGGATGGAAAGCCGTTTTTTTCTGTCCCCGTATGAGGCGAGAGCATCGGAGGTGTCGATAAATCCGTCCATATGTATCCCGCCTGTTATTATCACCGGTATAGCCGTCATAACGGCCGAATAGAGTATATCACCCGCGCCGAGGCTGCGCATAATATAAGCCGAGGCAAAAAGCGCCGCGCCTACTGCCGCGCCTACCGCCGGAAAAAAACACATGACATATCTGACCGCATTTTCATTCCATTCAAATCTGGGCATCGGTATTCTTGAATACATTGAAAATGCGGCAGCAAACGATCTTAACAACTTAATCCGCCCCTCCTTTTATACTTACAGGCACCGAGCATACTACCTCGGTCACCCTGTCGGCTATCTCTGCCGTATAGATATTGATCTCCGCAAGCTTTCGCATGTACAGATCAGTATCCGAACTGTATTTTATTCCGTCCGAAAACACTTCGTTTGTTATAATACACAAATTTTTGCACTTCCGCGCAAGCGCGTCTATACCGCGCTTTATGCGTTCCGCGCAGTTATTGTCCACCCCTTCTCCGGAAAACATCTCATTGGCAGTCAAGTTCCCCAGGCACTCCAAAAGCGCATCCGATCCCGTCTCAAAGCTCAGATGCTCTATATCAATATACCTTTCCACTGTTATAAATCCCTTGCCTGCACGCATTTTCCGGTGACGCGCTATCCTCTCCTCCGCCTCGTCTCCAAAAGGCTTCATGGCTGCTATATATATAAGAGGCTTATCCGGATTTCCTCTGTGGAGAGCACTGATCCGCGCTTCCGCATATTCCGACTTTCCGCTGCCGCTGCCTCCTGTTATCAGCTCAATCATTACCGTACCTCCTGCACTCCTCGAGAAATCTTTCAGCAAATCTCATGTTTGAGCCGAAATACAGATGAGGAAAGCCCGCAAACATCGTGCCGCGCATATGTATGCATCTATAGCTTCGCTTTCCATTCTGCTTCTCCGCTGTGCAGCTGTCCCCGCTGTCTGTGCTGTCCCAGTAATGAAATTCATGCGCCTTTACCGCTTCCCCCGCCTTTAAATAGGCGCTGTCCGAAACAGCCCTTATATCAGCATATCCAAATCTTACGAGTCTGTCCCTCTTTACCGCGTCAGCCTCTATGACACCCGCCATGCTGTAACGTTTTCCGTCAGCATCCTCGATATGCTCATGCAGATACATAAAACCTCCGCATTCGGCAATACAGGGCATCCCCGATGCGATCTTATTTTTTATGTCCCTAAGCATTTCCGTATTTCGGGACAGTTCTCCGGCATGAAGCTCCGGATATCCTCCGCCAAATATAACGCCTGCCGCGCCCTCAGGCAGCTGTTTATCCGAGATAGGACTGAAATATATGATCTCCGCTCCCATACGTTTTAAGATATCTATATTTTCTTTGTAATAAAAGCAGAACGCTCTGTCGTATGCAACAGCTATCCTTACGCTTTCCCCCCGCATTGCCTTACACCGTTGTTCATAGCTTACAGGCGGCGCTGATGAGGCAATATCCAGCAAAAGCTCAAGATCTACGGTATCCTTTATTATCCCCGCATTTTTTTCGACAACTGCCGGATCATTCTCCCATGGCAGCGTAAGTCCGAGATGCCTTGACGTCATACTGCTTTGGAGCTTAGGTATATATCCTGCAGCCCTTATCCCTGTCTCCTTTTCTATCACCGGCTTCAGCATTTTATATGTCATTTCCGTAACACCGTTTAATATCACCGCAGATATACCGCTGTCATGCCGAAATTCAGAAATACCCTTTATCACCGGTATTACCGTATACGCCATCCCTCGCGCCGGAACTATCAGCACTACCGGAGCTTCTAGCAGCTTTGCGGTTTCATATGTACTGGCCGCGGCAGACTCCATAGACCGGCCGTCATAGTAACCCATAACACCTTCAACAACTGCTATCCCGCAGCTTTCTGTATTGCGTGCAAACAGCTCCTTGAGCTGTTCAGGCTCCGAAAAAAACATATCAAGATTAGTTCCCTGTCTGCCGCATGCTTCAAAATGATGCATAGTATCTATATAGTCGGGACCGCACTTGAACGGCGCAGTCTCCTCTCCCTTGTTCCGAAGCGCCCGCATGAGCGCGCAGGCAGCAGTAGTCTTTCCCCCGCCGCTCATGGCGGAGGCTATAACGAGCCTCGGTATATATTTACTTTCCATAGGCGATCCTCCTAAGCTTGAATATATACACCGGGTTTCTTCCTGTCATAAGAAGGCTTTTTCCAGCTTTTCTGGAATGAGCCGTGCTTACAAGCGATGCTTCCATATCCAGTCCGAGCTGTTCCGCAGAGTCGATGACTGCCGCTGCGGAATCGAGGGTTACAGTGTTGATGACGATAACCGCAGCTCCGTTTTTTTTCAGTACCGCTTCAACTATATCCCTGATATTACCGCCGCTGCCGCCTATGAATACACTGTCCGGCGCAGGAAGTCCGTCAAGGACATCCTGCGCTTCTCCTTCCATGATCCTTATATTGTCGGCACCGAATTTTTTTCTGTTTGCCCTTATCAGCTCTATAGCCTCCGCGTCCCGCTCTATCGCATATACTATGTTATCATGCGATCTTAGCGACAGCTCTACTGAAACGGAGCCTGTTCCGGCGCCTATATCATATATGACGCTGCCCGGAGCAGGATTTAAAGCCGCTGCCGAGAGTGCGCGTATCTCATCCTTCGTCATAGGAACACTGCCCCGGATGAATTCATCATCATTTACGTGCGTGCCCGATATCCGTTTCGGATCCGGGTTTTCTATCATGACCACGGCCGGCATTTTGATGTCACCGCTGTATTCATTCGGTTTTGTCTTTATAAGCCGCTCATCGCTGTAGCCAAGTCTCGATCCGATATATACCGTGCTGTCCTCCATACCATAGTCTGAAAGCTCGCGGCAGATATGCTCCGCATCCTCAGCCCTGCCCAAAAGCACAAAGGTATACAGGCTGTCACGCACGCGGCAGATAATGCTGTTTTCTCTGCCGTGCAGACTCACCGGCTCCGTATCCTCCTCTGCGGCTCCTATAAGAGCGCACATATACGAAAGAGAGGAAATACCCGGCAGTATCCTTACATCATGTCCCTTAAGCTCCGATGCCAGTCTTTTCGCACCGCTGTAAAACGATGTGTCGCCGGACAGCAGCACTGCGGCGGAGCTGTATTCACAGCTCTGCCGCAGATATTCTTTGATCTCCTTAGGGTCATATGATACAAATCTCGGTCTTGAAATGTCTCCGGCATACTCAAGCATACGCGGTGCGCCTATAAGCAGCTCCGCCTCGGCCGCCGCCCTGCTCCCCTCTGCGGTGAGTGTACCTCCGTCACCCATTCCCATGCCTATAAGATAGATTTTCATTCAATACCTCCATTTCAACAGCCTCGTTTCCTCCTCTGCAAAGCTCACCGTAAACATTTGAGAAAACAATAAACGCATGCTCCATACGGCCGCCGCACCGCATATCTATATAATGCTCTATACGACCCGATATCCGTTTCATGACCGATTCGAGAAGCCCGTATTTTTTCAGGACTGCGGCTGCATCGTCCGTTGTGACACTTTCCATTATCGCTTCAAGCGCTTCCTTCGGCGCGCCCTCAAGAGCGGCATTGGCGCATATTATTTCAGCTCTTCCATCCGCCGTGCGCGAATGCGTATTCATTATCCCGGCAGCCAGCTTTATAAGCTTTCCCGCATGACCTATCAAAAGCATACCCTTAAAGCCCTTTTCCGCCGCTATATCTATAGCGTCGCCTATATAATTACTGCATTTCACAGCCGCGTCTATATCCAGTCCCAGTCTTTTCATAACATAGTCCCTTCCATAGTTCCCCGGCGTTATCAAGGCATACGCATGCCCGTTTGCCTTCTTAAAGCTCAGCTCGACATCTATAGTATCGATCACCGCCTTTGTGCTCATAGGCTCCACTATCCCTGTCGTACCGAGTATCGATATGCCGCCCTCTATACCCAGCCGCGGATTGAACGTCTGCTTTGCCAGTTCTTCCCCTCCGGGCACAGAAACGATGACCTCGGCGCCGCATTCCGCACCGTATTCCTCCAGTGTTTCCGATACTGCGGAAATGATCATCCTCCGCGGCACATCGTTTATCGCAGCTTCTCCGACTGCTCGCTGCAGCCCCGGCTTCGTTACACGTCCGACTCCGCCGCCTCCGTCGACCGTTATCCCGTTTTTTATAAGAGTAACGCGCGAATATATCAGTATGCCGTCCGTGACGTCAGGATCATCCCCTGCATATTTGCGAACCGCACATTCCGCGCTGTGTCCGTCTGCCGACACGTCCAGGATATCTGTCTCTATCCTCTCTCCGTTCGGCAGCGTGACCGATACGCGCTCCGGCGCTTTACCGGACATCAGCATGATAACGGCCGCGCGTGATGCGATCGCGGCGCATGTACCCGTGGTATATCCTTTTTTCAGCTTCTCCATATCGTATCCCTTATAAATTTATAATCTGTCCAGAGCCGCTATTATCTCATTGCAGCTTACCACACGCTTCGGCTCAAATTTTCCTTCATTCAGCCCAAAAACACCGTTGTCAACAAGCGTCTGCACTATCCGCGTACTTGAACAGCTGTCAATATCGCTTATAACAGCATGATCGTCCTGCGCGCTGAAATCACCTAAAATGAAAACAGCCTCTGCCAGCTCCTCACGTGTCACATTATTTTCCGGATAAAAATATTCACCGTTCTCCATGTCAAACCATTCGACTGCTCCGCTGTTCACTGCCGTTTCGATATAATCAAAGGATCTATCCTGCCAGCTTACATCCTCGAACAGACCAAAGGTGTGTCCCTTATGCTCTGAAGAGTAATATGAGGATGAGGACGGCAGGTATATCGGCATATGCTCATGCATGACTATCAGCTCTGCAAGCTGACGGCGTACTGCCGTTTCGTCTGTTCTGTACCCATCATAATTGTCCATAAGCTCAGGATACATGAACCTTGCAAGCTCATGCACTCCCTTTACATATCTGAACGACGGAGAGGAAACGAGCTTTTCGCTTATAAGATACACGCGTCCTTCCTTTACCGCCTTTATCGTGTCAAAGCCCGGTCGCTGCTCTATAGCCTCAAGATTTCCTCCTGAATTCATAGATCCGCGCTGAGATATATATACGTCTATACCGTCCGCATTCTCAAGAACTCGTTCCACTCCGAACTCCGCTATCGAGCTGCCCTCCTCTGCCGGAGGCTCGTCTGCCGCGATATTTATGCCGCCGGCAAGCTTTATCGCCCTGCCCGCCATTGAGTCATCCGTGACCGTCCTTATATTCGTTTCGGTCGATTCAAAGAACACACGCTGCTTTTCATCCACAGCGGCAGTGAGCTCCGTTACAGCATCCAGCTCTGAATGGAACTCTGCGAGCAGCTCCGCCGCCCTTTCCTCCGTTCCTGTGAGCGCCGCCAGCTTGTTTATGTAATCATCAAACTCGTCAAAGCTGTCCGGATACAGTGAAACCACGCATATACCGGCCTTTCTGAGCGCGTCCACAAAATCCGGCGACCTGCGGCTTATGAACGGACGGATAAGGACGAGATCCGGATCCGCCGCTATTATATTTTCCGGATCCGATGAATAATCGTACATATCAAGAAACGCCGCCTCCGGCGGGAACACACATGTTTTATATCCGCCTATCATCCTGCTGCCGGCCCCGAGATAATACAAATTCTCAGTATGCGCAGAATACAGAGATATCACCCGCTCTGCAGGCGCGTCAAGATATATCCTGACCCCGTCATCATCAACAAACGATATACTGCCCTCTGCCGAGTCCGTGCTGTTGATCTGATGGCAAGCGGAGGCAAGCATCAGAACTGCGGTACATAAAACTAAACAAATATATTTTTCCGCTGTCCTCACTGCTCAGCAGCCTCCCCGCTGTCAATGGCATCCTTAACATGCTCTGCAAACAGAGCGCGCAGTCCCGCGTATTCGCCAAGCCCCTTTTTGATGCCCTCTGTTTCATATCCCTGTTTCTTGAACTCCGTAAGCCACGAGCCTTCCTCCTCGCCACATATATCGTTCGTTGCATGGTCTCCCGCGACTATCATCAGTGGGAGCAGTACCACCTTTGACGCTCCGCTGTCTCCGACCTTCTTCATGACATCCTCCATATCAGGGAATGCCTCGACTGTGCCTACAAAGCAGTTCTCATAGCCCATTGCTTCAAGCCGGTATGCCAGCGCCGCATATGCAGAGTTCGCAAAATGCTCCGTGCCGTGACCTACGAACACCACCGCCGTATCGGGATCAGCCATCTCCGGCGTCTCCTCGGCCAGCGCCTCTATCATCTTTACATAGTCCTTATCAGACGACAGCAGCGGCGCGCCGCAGGTCAGCGATACAAACCTATCCTCATACGGCTCGATCGCCGCGAGCATCTCCTCATACTCGTAGCCGTTCATGACATGTGTCGGCTGTACTACCACTGTGCCGTAGCCGTCAGAAACAAGCCGTTCCAGAGCCTCGGAAACATTGTCGATCTCAAGACCGTCCCGTTCCTTGAGCTTGTCGATTATCGTCTGACTTGTAAATGCTCTTCTTACATCATGATCCGGGAAGGATGCGCTGATCTCTTTTTCAACTGCACCTATCGTAGCTTCCCTAGTTTCATTATAGCTGGTACCGAAGCTTACTACCAGAACAGCCTGTTTTGAGGCGTCTCCGGTATTATGAGAAGCAGTTGTAGCTGCCTCGTTTGCGCAGGCTCCAAGACCTGCTGCCATCACTCCGGCTATAACAGCCAATAACGTTTTTTTGATTTTCATTGCGAAAACCTCCTTGTGTAAGAATTATTTAGGCAATTAGGGCTGCTTGCTATATCAAGCTTTATGCGCTCTGTGCTAAATGCAACAGCCCCAACTACTTTCTGGGTCAAAAGGCTCAGTATACCGTACCGGTTATACGGAAGCCGTTGCCGCTCACCTCGGCATGCACATCATAAATATCCTCAAAAAACTGCTCCTTCATAAGCTCATGCGGTCTGCCGTCATAGAGTATCCTTCCCTTGCGAAGCGCTATGATCCTGTCGCTGTCGCGGAAGACCTCTTCTATATCATGACGGATCATTACAATGCTCATGCCGTTATTTTTCGCCTCACTCCTCAGCAGGCTTGTCAGCCTCAGCTTTACAGCAATATCAAGTCCTGACATCGCCTCATCCAGGAGCAGCAGCTCAGGACTCTGTGCAAGAGCACGCGCGATAAGCACTTTCTGCAGCTCGCCGCCCGAAAGTTCAGTTGCGGGCTTATCGGCGAGGCTCGCCGTATCTGTGCGCTCCATTATTTCATTGATAAAATCAGCTCCGCCCCGGCCGCCGTTAGGGAATGTCCCCATCTCTACCAGCTCAAAGCAGGTGAACGGGAATCTGCACTCCGTGTTCTGATATACTGATGCCACTACGCAGGCCCGCTTTCTCACAGACAGCTCCAGGATCGGTCTGCCGCAGAGCATCACCCGTCCGGAGTGTGGCTTTAGTGTCCCGTTCATAAGTGCAAACAGCGTTGATTTTCCGCTTCCGTTCGCGCCGAGTACCGAGACCATCTCGCCATGCTCTATACTGAAGCTTGCATTCTCTATAAACGGCAGACTGTTATAAGAAAAGCATAGGCTCTCTGCCGAAAGGACAACCCCCATTATCCGCGCCTCCTCATGAATATGTATATGAAAAACGGTCCTCCGATGAGTGTTGTTATTATCCCCACAGGTATCTCTCCTCCCGGCAGCATACGTGTGACATTATCCGCGGCGGAAAGCAGCACGGCTCCCGCTAAAAGCGAGGCCGGGAGCAGCACACGGTTCTTTGAAGAGAGCCACATACGCAGCAGATGCGGAACTATCAGTCCGACAAAACCTATAACTCCGCTGACCGAAACGCATACAGCCGTCATTGCGGAACCGAGCAGAAGATATATCAGCCGTGTCCGTGATGTGTTCACACCGAGCGACTCGGCATTTCTGTCGCCGGTAGCCATTATATCCAGCCGCCTAGACAGCATTGCCGAAATGATTGACGCTGCCGTAACGACAGGCGCAAGAAGCGCCGCATCGCTCCATGATGAGGATGAAAGGCTTCCCATTATCCAGAAAACTATCGCTCCGACATTCTCTCCCGACAGCATCTTTAAAAAGCTCACCCCTGAGGACAGCACCGCGCTCACTATTATCCCTGCGATTATCAAATTTGAGCTCTCAAAGGACGCGCCGCGGTGCGCGGCCGCCGTTACCGCTGCCAGCGTTACGACCGCCGACACGAGCGCGCATACCGTTATGGGCAGATATATCCCGAAGGTCATATTCAGATATATCGCCAAAGCCGCACCGAACGAAGCGCCGTTCGATATGCCGAGAGTATATGGATCGGCAAGCGGGTTTTGAAGTATACCCTGAAATATCACTCCGGACGCGGCAAGCCCTGCGCCGGTAAGCATCGCGCACAGGACACGCGGAAAGCGTATCTCCCATACGACAGCACGGACATTGTCCGCAATGCCGTCTGCCCTGACTCCGGAAAGCTTTTCTGCAATTATCCTCAATATGTCTCCTGTGCTGACCTCCATCGCCCCTTCGCTTACCCCAAAAATGAATGAAATCACACATACTGTAATCAAAACGGCATACACGGCTGTATATCGCATTCTTTTCATTCTATTTCACCATGTACAGCAGCGCATTGCATATCGCAGCCGCTACATTGCTTCCGCCCTTATTCCCTGCTGCAACTATGTACGGAACTCCGCTTTTCATTATAAGCTCCTTTGCCTCTACTACGTTTACAAAGCCTACCGGAACGCCTATTATCAGCTTAGGCGCCACCCTTTTTCTCTTTATCATCTCATCCAGCCGTATCAGCGCGGTGGGCGCGTTTCCGACTGCGAATATCAGATCGTATTTGAGAGTACATGCGCGCTCTACCGCAACGCTGGCACGAGTCACGCCCCGCGCCTTCGCCTGTCCCGCAACGTCCGGATGTGCAATAAAGCAATGTGCATCGCCGCCAAGAGCCTTAAGTGTCTTTTTATTCACACCGGCCAGCGCCATATTGGTATCGGTCACTATATGCGCGCCATTCCTGAGCGCCTCGATCCCAAGCTTAGCCGCATCCTGTGAAAATTTCAGATTTTCTGTATAATCAAAATCCGCTGTTGTATGAATGACACGTTCCAGGATCTTTTTATTCTCCGGTCCGATATCGATATCGCCAAGCTGTGCTTCTATTATCTCAAAGCTCCTCCGCTCTATGCTCAGCGGGCTGCTGTATTCCAAGCTCATTTCATCACTTTCCTTATTCATTTTATCATTCCGCTTCAAAAATACTGTCCCCTATGATCGTATTTAACATGCTGTCGACCGACGCATTTTGAGATATTATACAGCTCATGCCGCACCGTCCCGCTTCCTCGGCTGTTGTGTCACCTATGCACACGGCAGTAAACGAGCTGAGATCTGCATGCTTGTGGAACTGCATAAACCCATGGACCGTAGACCCGCTTGTAAACGTCACATAATCTATCTTACCCTTATTTATAAGATCTGTGATATTCAGCTCACATTCCGGTATAGTCCTGTATACAGCAATCTCCTTATACTCCGCACCGGCTTCGTCAAGTATCTCATTAAGTCTTCTGTTTGCCTCAACGGAACGCAGCATCAATATTCTCCCGCCACGCTCAGCCGCTTTGGAAAGCGCCTTCCCCAAGGCGCGGCCGCTGTATTTATCCGGTATTATATCAGCTCTGAGTCCATAGCCCTCCAGCGCCGAAGCAGTCGCACTGCCTATCACCGCTATACGCGTATCACCGAATACGCGCGCATCGCAGCCTATATCATAGATCCCTTCCATCACAGCTCTTACTCCTGAAGCGCTTGTAAATACTATGATATCGTACCCCTTAACTTCAATTTTAAGCTCTCTTGCCATACGCTTAGTGACCAAGCTCTCTGTATGTATGCAGGGACACTCTATAACGTTTGCTCCCGCGGTCCTGAGTCTGCCGGCGAGTCCGCTTGAATGCTCCTCATGCCGTGTAACGGCTATAGTTTTTCCATACAGCGGCAGTCTTGAAAACCAGTCAAATCTTCCGCTGAGCTCACATACAGCTCCCACAACGATCATAGCGGGACTATGCACGCTCCCCGCCTTTTCCTCTATATCGCAAAGAGTTCCAATCGTTTTGCGCTGTCTCGGAGTCGTTCCGTTTTCTATGACAGCGCACGGAGTATATCTGTCCATGCCCGCATCCATAAGACCTTCTGCAATATATCCTACCATCGCCGCTCCCATTAAGAATACCAGCGTACCGCCTATCTCGGCGTATTTTCTAAGATCTATATCAGGCTCTTTACTGTCCCTTGTATGCGCTGTAACTATATGCAGGGATGATGACGCGCCGCGGTGAGTTACAGGTATACCCGCATAAGCCGGCACGGCCGTTGCCGAGGTCACGCCCGGTATAACTTCAAATTCTATATTGTTCTTGTAAAGCAGCTCCAGCTCCTCGCCCCCGCGGCCGAAAACAAAGCTGTCGCCGCCCTTCAACCGCACCGCGGTCTTTCCGTCAAGAGCGTAGTCAAGCAGGAGCCTGTTTATCTCCTCCTGAGGCACAGGATGATTTCCGCTTTGTTTTCCGACATTGATTTTTTTTGTCCCTTTTGGGATCATCTTTAATATACCGTCCCCGACCAATCTGTCGTACAGTACCACATCGGCGCTCTCAAGCGCCTCTCTTCCCTTAAGCGTCAGCAGTCCCGGATCACCCGGACCTGCTCCAACAAGAATCACCTTGCCCGGCATTTATCATCACTCCTCACTTTTGATCATAAGCGCAAGCCGCCTTCCCAGCTCTGCCGCTTCCTCCGCCCTGCCTTTTATACTCTTCTTTATCACTCTGCCGTTTTTCACGTCCATCCCTGTAATATACGCCATATCACCGTTCAGCGTACAGTATGCCGCTGCAGGAGCTGAACAGCCGCCGTTCATTTCTCTTATAAACGCGCGCTCCGCCTCCGCTCTGATCTGTGATCCCAGATCGTTTACAGCGTCCAGAAATCCAAACTCACATCCATCCCGGCATTCAACTGCTATAATGCCCTGCCCGGCAGCCGGAAGCATCTCTTCCGCTGTAAACTCACGGCTTATACGCTTATCTAGTCCGAGCCGGCCTATCCCGGCTTTCGCCAGAACGAGCGCTGAATACTCTCCCCGATCCAGCTTTTCAAGCCTTGTCAAAACATTGCCGCGAACGGGTTTTATATCCATATCCGGAAACAGCCCTTTAAGCTGTGCCGTCCTCCTGCTGCTGGCACAGCCTATCGGCAGACCTTTATCGATACTGTCCGAGCCCTGCGGCAGTATCAGCACATCCTCCGCTTCCTCCCGTTTGGAATATGCCGCAATTCTTATTCCCTCCGGCAGCTCAGACGGCAGATCCTTTAGACTGTGTATAGTTATATCCACTGTCCCGGATAACAGCGCATGGTCAAGCTCCTTAACAAACAGTCCCTTTCCTCCTATCTTATCCAAAGTCCGGTCCAGTATTTTATCGCCTGTCGTCTTCATAGTTACCAGTTCTGTTTCAATGCCCGGAACAGTCTTTTCTATCAGCTCAAGTATTATCCTGCTCTGCGCGACCGCCAGAACACTGTCTCGGCTGCCCGCCCTTATCTTCACTTTTCGACACACCTCCAATCCCGGAAATATACCTTTTTATTTCCTCATACGAGTATCCCTTGCTCTTCTCACGCGGCCGCCTTACGATTATCACATTCATGCCCAGTTTCCTGGCTGCCCGCAGCTTATCCGTCATGCCTCCGGCTCTGCCTCCGTCCTTTGTCACAAGCCAGCCGCAGCCGTCAAAATCCTTGACGTTCTCCTCATATGTAAACGGCGGATCCTTATACATAATGCCTTCCATGCCGAGCCCGCCGCATTTTCTGCGTACCTCCTCAGTATCAAGCACCCTCGCCTTTACCCTGTCTTTTATATCCGCAAACTCATGCAGCTCCTTGCTGCCGGTACTTACAAAAATAGCTCCGACTGTGTTTTTCAGATATTCTGCCGCTTCACGCACGCTTCCAACATAGACTGCATCCCCGCAGGGGATTTCCTCGCGCAGCATCCGCAGGAGTTTTTTGCCGCAGCCTGTACACGCGGACAATATATTTTCAGACACCTTTTCCGCGTATGGGTGAGTTGCGTCTATCACGACATCACAGTCCGCTATAACTTTCCCGATGCCTTCTTTATCAAGCCTGCCGGTATGCACGTCAGCGCCGTCTATAAGCGATGCGCCGTAATCAGTGGCAACGCATACTGTGACCTCCGCTCCCTCTGATACGAGCCATTCGCATAGTGCCCGGCCATCGGCTGTTCCCGAAAAAACAACAGCTCTCAAACCTTATACCCCCTCGGCGTTACAATTCTGCCGTTGATTTCTTTAGTGTTCTCATTTCCGATAAATACCGTTGTGAACATATTTACCTCAATATCCATCAGCTCCTCAAGCGAGTACAGCCTGAAGCTCCCGCCTTCTCTTCCCACATTTTCCGCACAGGCGCAGAGCGTCTCCGGCTTTTTATATCCAAGCACACATTCACACGCGCGTCTAAGATAACCGCTGCGCTTTTTGCTTGAGGGATTGTAAAGACATATAACAAAATCCCCCTCAGCGGCGAGTCTCAGCCGTTTCTCTATCACCTCCCAGGGCGTCAGTCTATCTGAAAGGCTTATCACGGCAAAATCATGCGTAAGCGGCGCACCGACTGCCGCTGCGCCGCTGCAGGCAGCCGTAACACCGGGTATCACCTCTATATCCACCTCCGGGTGTCCGGCGCATACCTCATATACGGGCGAAGCCATACCGTACACTCCCGCATCGCCGCTTGAGATCACCGCTGTTATCTTTCCCGCAAGCGCGTATCCAAGAGCAGCTCTGCACCTCTCTATCTCACGCGTCATTCCTGATGAGACTATTTCCTTGCCGGCAGTCAAGGGGCTTATAAGCTCCTGATACGTGGAATATCCCACGATCACCTCAGAGCTTTCGATCGCCTTTATGGCTCTCGGCGTTATATCCTCCATGTTCCCAGGTCCAATGCCTATAACATATATTTTCATTTAGGTCTGTCCTCTCCTTCAGGCTCCATGCATACCCTTCTTTAATCTTTCAATGCATATGCCGAGCGTTTTTTCCTCTATGCTTCCCTTGAGTGACTTAAGCATAAGATCCGCAGCCTTTTCCGCTGCGGCATGTGCTATATCCTCAAAGCCTGTATCGCTTTTCAGCTCCGCAAGCTCTGCCGAATTTACAACTCTTTCACCCACAAGTCTTTTTATCTCATCCATTACAGACAGCATGCCACGGAATTTTTCCCATTGTTCAAAATCCTGTGCCGCCTCCGCAGCTATTGCGTATATCTCATTCAGCTCGGCTCTGTTGTAAGCTTCATCCGTATAAATATCGTCTATATCAAAAATGGATGAAACTGCTGCCGCCTCCGGCTGGATGTCCCTAGGCACTGCAAGATCGAATATACACGCAGGCACAGACGCCATGGCCTCAAGATCCTGCTTCATGACAGTAAAATGCGGACTTCGTGTCGCGCTTATGAGAACATCACATTCCGGTATGTATACAAGTCTCGATGAATATTCAACAGGTACAGCTCCGCGCGGTATGTAGTTCGTTCCGGACCTGTATGAACGCATCGTTATTTTCACATCACAGCCTCTGCTCATGAACACTTTTGCCGCCAGACAGCCCATCTTTCCGCTGCCTATGACCAGCACCTTTCTTCGCTGCAGTGTACCGAGTATGTTTTCGGCCATATCAGCTGCCCTATATGCCGCCGATGGCGGCACAGCGCTTATCGTATGCTCCGTAAGCGCCTTTTTCCCCGCCGAAACAGCGCTCCTGAACAGCGTGTTCAAAACCGCATCCATGCCGCCCGCGGTGCGGCTCACCTCTGCGGCCTCATTTATCTGAGTAACTATCTGCTCCTCGCATAATATCGCCGAATGCAGACCGCACGCGACCTCAGAAAGATGTCTTGCCGCATCCTCGTCATACATTGTTATGACCGCGTCCGCAAGCGCTTCCCTATCCGGTCCGCACTGACCAAGCAGCAGCTCTGACGGCTCGGAATAATAATTGCCGCATGAGATATACAGCTCCGTCCTGTTGCAGGTCGATAATATAGCGCAGCCGGATACGTTTTCATCACGGCATATCGACTTAGTCATTCTTATGATCTCTTCAGTGCCGAAGCTTATCCTTTCCCGCAGCTCCAGCGGCGCGCTTTTAAAGTCTATCCCTGACATCGCAAGCTTCAAAAAACAACACTCCAATCCATTACCGCCAAGGCTGCGGTAACGCCGTTCCCGACTGTTTTCTTAACGATAATATCCGTTTTTCTCCCCTGTCTCTCACCGCAGATGACAGCTGCCCGCTCGCATACATTATCTGTTCCCGTAACGCTTCGCACAAACTCCGAAGCGGTAAAGCAGCCTTTAACTGAATTTAGCTCTTCCGCCGTAAATGTGCAAAGCTCCGCCTCCGTATGCTGTGCCAAGCTTTTAACGGACGGTTCATTCGCTTTTATATCTATCGTTGCTACTGACGCCGGAACAGCTCTTATCGCGTTTTCCGTCTTTATTTTCTCATAAAGCTCCGAAAGGGCGCATCTATCAGCCCCTGCCTTGCTTCCCGCGCCGATTATGAGTCTCTTCGGCATGAGACATAGGGTATATTTGAACGGGGCATCGGGAATATCGGAAATATATATCCCGCATTCAGTATTTTCGGATGCTGTTATACCGAGCGGCAGATCTCCTTTTATTTCAAAGCTGCTCACAAGCCCTACAGGCTCGCCGCGCAGCAGAGCCGCTGATATATATTTTATCGTGCCTGTGTCATATATCCGATACCCATTTTCTGCAGCCCATTCATCCACTGACCAAACTCCGTTTATATCCGTAGCCGTAGTGATCACCGCATCTGCGCCCAGATATTCTGCCAGACGCCGGCTGAGCCTGTTCGCGCCGCCTATGTGACCCGAAAGCAGAGGGATCACATACCTGCCGCGTTCATCGATGACTATGACTGCCGGATCCTTGTCCTTTGCCCGAACATACGGCGCGCATGCGCGCATGGCGATCCCGGCAGCGCCTATAAATATTATAAGACTGCAGCTATTGAATTTACCTCGTGTCCACTCGCCAAGACTCACACTTCGACCGCCGAATGTTTTTCCGCATCGCTCAGTCTCGAAGCCTTTAAGAGCGGGACTCAGTCTCTTGTTCAGTTTATCACCATTTTCTGTGAAAGATATGACCGCCGCCCTCATTCCGTACTCCTCCTGCAGCCGTGTGAAAAGCTCGGATCATACAGCTTTGAACGCTCATATTCACCGTCTAAAAAGTCTCCGACAAGGACAAGCGCCGTTTTATTTATGCCATTTCTTTTTGCCGCAGCCGCAAGCCCCTCTACTGTTGTTATTATTTTTTTCTCATCCGGCCATGTTGCCTTGTACACTATCGCTGCCGGGAGATCCGGCGCGCATCCTCCGCTTATGAGCCGTCCCGAAAGCTCCTCAAGCATACCGGCCGATAAGAATATGACCATCGATGCTCCGTGCGCCGCAAACGATTCTATGCTTTCACTTTCGGGTACCGGAGTCCTTCCGGCCATACGCGTTATTATAACGCTCTGGCTCACTCCGGGCAATGTGTATTCTGCTCTGAGCGCCGCCGCCGCGCCGAACATCGAGCTTACGCCCGGACAGACATCATATTCGATCCCTAGCGCATCGAGCATATCCATCTGCTCCCTTATCGCTCCGTATATAGACGGATCACCCGTGTGCAGACGGACGATCTCCTTATCACTATTTGACGATATAATATCCATTACCTGTTCAAGTGTCATATGCGCGCTGTTATATACCTCGCGAGCCTGCTTTGCATACTCCAACAGCTCCCTGTTTACAAGTGAACCTGCATATATGATGATATCAGCACTTTCTATAAGCCCCTTGCCCCGCACTGTTATAAGATCCGCCGCACCGGGTCCCGCTCCGACAAAATGCACCATTGCTCTTACTCCTTTGATACTTTACCGGGTAATTTTGCAATTACCTATACTTCATTTTACGATAAACAGCGAAAAATAGCTGCTGTTTTCATTGAATCCGTTAAGATCACGTATTATTCTTTCATTCTCCATACCGCAGCGCTCTGCCATCACCGTATCCCCAAGCTTGCCCTTTTCTCTCAATGTATCTACCAGCTCGGCAGCGCCGCGTCCGGCCTTCATATACACCTTTGTACCATATATATCCGCAAGCTCATCCGCAGTCCTGCATCCCGCCGGAAGTATCACGAGCGGTTCATCACGCTCACACAGCGACATATCCAGCCGCGCCGCCGCGGCACAGAAGGACGGTATCCCGGGGATAAGCTCCGTTTCAAAACCTCGCTCGTTTATGAGCCTGTCTATACGCATATACGTGGAATATATGGTGACGTCGCCCAGTGTTATAAACGCTATATTTTTCCCTTCACTGAGCAGCTCTTCTATTTTGTCTGCGATCTCTTTATAATTTCTGTCAAGCTCTTCATAGTCTCTTGACATAGGCATAAAAAATTCAATGATCTCCTTGCCGCATACATGATCCTTTATTATATCGAATGCAGCTCTGCCGCCGCCTTTTGTTACCGGCGACGCTATGATATCCGCCTCTCTGAGTACTCTGAGCGCCTTAAGCGTTATAAGCTCTTTATCTCCCGGACCTACGCCCACACCATAAAGCTTTCCCCTTAACATATGTACCTCCATAAAATTAAAAACCGGTCTCATTGAGACCGGCAATTTTTGTACGCAAACAAAACGTGTAAAATCTCAAAATTTTACGCGTGCTTCTGCGTTCTTCCGTTCTCGCGAAATACCGCAGCCTCAATGGACCTGTATCCGGGCTCAAACATCACTGCCCTCACGCGCCTTCCCGGTTTTACCCAGTGGCACAAATGCGTAAGGACTCCGTTAATACCGTAGCGGAACTGCGCGGGATTCGCACCCGACTTCCCGGAGAGCATTCAAAAACATACGGCTCCCCATCCAATGAGGCAGAATATTCTATTATTATATACTATATTATTCACCTATAAGCTCACGAATCATATCCTCGCTGTATCCCTTGGCACGCATCCTGTCTGCCAGCGCAGCCTTTGCTTTTGTCTCGCCTTTTTCCATGCCTTCGGCTATGCCCTCAGACCTGCCTTCCTCTCTGCCTTTCTCCATGCCTTCGGCTATGCCCTCAGATCTACCTTTCTTCATGCCTTCGGCCATACCCTCAGACCTGCCTTCTGTATAGCCGCTGTCCCTTGCAAACCGCAGCGCTGTCGCCTTATCATGCAGCATCGTTTCCCTCTGCCATGCCGCCTCGCGGATACGTTCATCCGCGCTCATATCCTTGATAACGACCACCGCTCTCTGGATTGCCGGTACGTTCGTATTGTTCAACATATCCAATTCCTCCTCGTTCTCTGCATTTATCAGCTGCATCCACAGCTCCTTCCTGTCTTTTGGGTTCGGTTCCTTGTTTATCTTCTTCAGCTCAAAGAAATGTATCGCACATTTATCTGTCAGCTTGTCATGACGAACATCCTCTCGTATGGAAAATGACGAATGATATTCTCTGCAGTCAAACATATTGAAATTGATTATATTTATCGCTATACACTGCTTTATCTGTCCGTAATCCTCTCCGCTCTTCAGATCAGA
>CAJFVT010000142.1 GCA_904420525.1 uncultured Clostridia bacterium
AAGTTTGGACTTTCAAAGACCAATGGAACGGTAAATCCTCAGGGTACAAGAGGAGCAGCGGAATTGATATTGGGCGAAAACAACTATCTGACGACTTCAGATCCGGGATTTGCTGATTATGCAAACGGAGATTACACATTGAATGAGGACAGTGAAGTGTTTGCGCAGATAGACGGCTTCGAGAACATTAATATGAGCGAGATAGGCAATAACGCGCCTGTCGGACCTGTTAACTGATCTTGCCGTACAGAATTCAGCTTAGGCCGCTTGGGGCTGCTGCAAAAAAGCAGCCCCGGCGTCCGGAAGCTTTTGGGATCAGAACCGGAAAAAAGGAGAAATTGCAATGAATTATAAGGTGTCGAAAGACGGGATACAGCTGGATATGCACAGCTGCAGGATATTTCCTAAGCCGTATAACTCAACAGCGGTCATGGAGTATGTTATGTTCAGAGTAAACGGACGTACAGAGCTGGTCATCGAGTCTGAAATAAAGATAAATAAAGCGGTGATCAGACCTCTGAGCGCTGATATACCGTTTGAACTGCGTGACGGAAAGATATGCATATGCATAGACAGACCCGTGATGCTCTCAGTGGAGATAAACGGAAGCTGTGAAAATAATCTGATGATATTTGCCCGCAGTGAGGAGTACAGCGAGCCGTCGGATGCGAAACACCTTATTGTTTTGAAAAAGGGATGCGAGTATACAGGCACCTTGACTGTTGATGAGGATAATACAACGGTCTATATCGAGGAGGGTGCTGTTCTGCAGGGGAATATACGTGCAGAGGGCTGCAGCGGACTGATGATCTGCGGCTTGGGGAAGATATGTATGGAACGCTATACATATGAAATGAGGAAGGACTATGCGAGAAGTGTTGATATCATAGGCTGCAAGGACGTCATAATAGACGGGATAATAATAGATGACAGCAATGACTGGAGCCTGCGGATAAACGGCTGTGATGATGTCATTATCAAGAATGTCAAGATATTTGGATGCCGCGGAAATTCGGACGGGATAGATATATGCGGATCAAGGAACGTAACTGTTTCTGATATTTTTACAAGAGTCTGGGACGATTCATTTGTGGTAAAGGCCTTGGGGACCGGAAATACAGAAAATGTTGTGTTTAAGAATTCTGTTCTGTGGAACGATTTTGCAAGACCTATGGAGGTAGGCGTGGAGCTTCGCGCAGACAAGGTAAGGGATATAAGATTTGAAAATATTGACGTGATACATTCATCGACCGGGTATCCGATCATGGGAATACATCACGGTGACCATGCTGAGGTATCCGGAATAGTATTTAAGGATATCAGGATAGAAGATACGCCCGGAGCGCAGCTGTTCGATATACGTATCGCAAATTCTGTATGGAACCGTGATAACAGAATGGGGAATATAAGAAATATAACATTTTCGGATATAGATTATATAGGGACAGAAAACAATGATGTGATGCTTTCAAATTCGAGAATTGAAGGATATGATGATGAGCATGACATTCAAAACATAGATTTTCGAAATATAACAATAAAGGGAAAAGCGGCTAAGAACGCTAAGGAGCTTGGACTCGATATATACGAGTATGTGCGCGGCGTGTCGGTGACCTCCGATCCGGAGCTTGCGGAGGCCGCAAAGCTCAGCTGTGAGATAAAAGAAACGGAAGGCTTTGAGCTTGATGAAAACGGCAGGTATCGTGGGAGATTGACTGTTATCCTGAAAAATGATAATGACGTGAGCTTATCGGGGACCGCGGTGCTTGCCGTGTCACCCAAGAATACGGCGCCTGAGCACAGCTTTGGATACGCGCTTTCACCGGGCGGCAGCATGGAGCTTGAGATCGAGGCCGAGCTGCAGCCGGGCAAATACATTTTCTATATGAAAAATTCAAATAACGAGATAGAAAACAGCTTTTTATACAAGCAGCTCGATCTTGTGCTGTGTGACGGACAGGATATAAAAAGCATATCCCCGTACCGGATCATTAATTATTACAATAATGACTCCGCTGCTGTAAGGCTGGGGACAGATAATGGCAGGATCATAATAGAGAACTGCACCGAAAGGGATATGGAGCTTGTTTTGTATACAGCGATGCCGGTCGATCAGCGCGAGGGCGAGATAATCTTCTCGGCTGAGGAGACTGATTTCGGCGAGGTGTGCGCATTCGTGAAAAAGGGAGACGGCATGGTACCGGCTCCGCAGCTGCGCTGTCCGGCGGAGATAACGTATGTGTTCAGAAACGAGCCGAAGGTGAAGGAGATCATAAAAACTGATATACTTATCAAAGGGGGCGGAACGGAGGAGCTGAACTTTAGCGCGTTGGGTATATCTGAAGGCACTGACAGCTTTTTACTGGAGCTGGAAGCAAGGACAGATGATACCGCCGGGCTTAGATACCCTTACACACTTTTCCATTCAACGATGCCGGAAAAAACGGCACATATGTTTGTAAATGTGAAGATCATAGGAAAGAAGGAATAAAAAATGCTGAAAATATTGTTTCAGGGTGATTCGCTTACAGACTGCGGACGTGACAGAACGGGGAATGATCCCGTTCGCGCTTATGGCTGCGGCTATGTAAACCTTATTGCCTCAAGGCTGATGTGTGATTATCCCGGTACTGTGATATATAACAGAGCATATAACGGGAGCAGGATAGCGGACACCTACAGCAGATGGATAGAGGATGCGCTCAATGTGGACTGTAATATTTTAAGCATACTGAGCGGCGTAAACGACATAGGCTTCGGTATAAGAATGAATCAGGGAGCGGACGCTAAAAAGTTCAGGATGATATACGAGATCATGCTGAATGAGGCGTTAGAGCGAAAGGACAGCCTTACGCTTGTGCTTGGCGAGCCGTTCCTATTCAAGATAGAAAATAATACTCCGGAGCTGGGAAAGGATATAGTGGAGAATTGGGAGCAATGGAACGGACAGCTTGAGGAGCGGCAGCAGATAGTACGGGAGCTTGCTAAGGAATATAATGCGGTCTTTGTTCCGTATGCCGAGCGTTTTAAAGAAGCATTCAAGGCTGCTCCGCCGGAACATTGGTCAATAGACTGTATACATGCCACAAATGCCGGACATGAGCTAATGGCAAGAACATGGCTCGAATGTGTGGGAAGGGCAAACCTGATAAATTAGCGGATCGGAGAGCGCGGAAAATGAGAAATGATTTATTTTTGGAAGGAAAAGATATATCTGGCAGGATATACAGGGACGAGTTCCTGCAGAAGCAGCTTGAGCTTATTGCCGAGGCTGCAGAAACACCGGATATAAAAGCGCTTTCATACAGCGGCTTCAAAACATTTTACGTAACAGGAAGCCGAAAGGAATATGAGAACGAATATTTCAGCCGCAGAAAGCTGCTCAGCGCTTCGGCAGTTCTGGCGCTTGTCAACAAAGATGATAAGGAGCATATAAAGCTGCTTGAGGATGTGATATGGGCGGTGGCTGACGAATTTACCTGGGCGCTGCCGGCGCATATACCGAAGGGGACAGATATTGAGGCGTGCGAGAAATGGATAGACCTTTTTGCTGCGGAGACTGCCTTCGCGTTTGCTGAGATACTGTATCTTCTTGAGGATCGTCTTGACAGTATGATAAAGGAGCGTATCCGTTACGAGGTAAGACGCAGAGTTATCGATCCGTATTTAAATGGTGTGAAAAATTCGTGGGATACTTTGGAAAATAACTGGGCGGCGGTGTGCGCAGGCAGCGTTGGCGCGGCGTTTTTATATATCGCTGACGAGGAGGAGATAAAGCGGGCTCTTCCAAGGCTAAAAGCAACTCTGCGCTGTTATCTGAACAGCTTCGGACAGGACGGAGCGTGTGTTGAAGGACTAAATTACTGGATATACGGCTTCGGCTATTTTACATATTTTGCTCAGCTGCTTTTACGGTATACTGACGGGGCAGAGGATCTTTTTGATGATCCCAAGGTCAGGGCGATAGCTCTTTTTCCGCAGAAGATACGGTTCAGGAACAACCGTACCGTTACTTTTTCCGACAGCGGCGACAGATTTATAAATCGCAGCGGATTGATGAATTTTCTGTCAAGAAAATACAGCGGTGTGCAGATACCGGATGACAGCAGTGCGCTGGGCTTCAATGATGACGAGTGCTATAGGTTCGCGCATATAATAAGGGATTTTGCATGGAGAGATCCGGAGATATCTTTGTGCGGAGCAGATGACACCGGCTTTGAGTATTTAAAAAATGCTGCATGGTATATAAAGAAAACACATTATTATGAGTTTGCGGCAAAGGCAGGAGATAATAATGAATCCCACAACCATAATGATATAGCATCGTTTTTGGTGAATGTGGATGGCGAAGGTGCAATAACAGATCCGGGAAGAGGAGAATATACAGCGGAGTATTTCGGGAACGGCAGATACAGCTGTTTTGCGCCGTCATCGCTGGCGCACAGCGTTCCTGTCATAAACGGCGGACTTCAGAAAGCCGGCGCAGAGCATAGGGGTGAGATCATAAATGCTGACTGCGATGGACTTGAGATCGATTTTGAAAAAGCATACGAGGATGCGGGGCTGAAAAAGCTGAGAAGAGCGTTTAGATTTAAAGAAAATGGTTTTATGATGCGTGATGAGATCGGCTTTGAGCAGGTGCCGGAAAGCATTACTGAACATTTCGTGACCTGTCAGGAACCGGTGATGTGTAACGGAGGTCTTATGATAGGCGGGCTGAAGTTACTGTATGACAAGTCGGAGCTGCGCTGCAGGATAGGTCAAAAGACATTTTCTTCAGGGTATAACAGCTGCAAAACAGTGTATATGGTAGATCTGGATGTAATAGCTCCGGCATCCGACAATATCATAGAATTCAGTTTTGAAACAGAATAGGAGAGACATTATGAATGAAAATCTAAGACATATCTGTCATAAAGCGGATCTGTGTGTGGTAGGAGGCGGACTTGCAGGCATGTGCGCGGCAGTCGCCGCCGCGAGGCACGGGATAAAGGTCGCTTTGATGCATGACAGACCGGTTTTCGGCGGGAACGCATCGAGTGAGATAAGAATGTGGGTATGCGGCGCTCACGGCGACAATAATCGTGAGACCGGTATAATCGAGGAGATAGCACTTGAAACGCTGTACAGAAATCCGTATAGAAGATATCCCGTTTGGGACAGCATACTGTTTGAGCTGATAAAGAATGAGAAGAATATAACTCCGATAATGAACTGTTCCTGCAACGATATCGAGATGGACGGAAATGTAATCAAAAAGGTCACAGGATGGCAGACGACGACACAGCTCTGGCATACGGTGGAAGCCGATTATTTTGCAGACTGCTCGGGTGACAGCATACTGGCGCCGCTCTCAGGAGCGGAGTACCGCATGGGCCGTGAGGCGCGGGGCGAGTTTGGAGAAAGTATAGCGCCGGAGACAGCGGATAAAAAAACGATGGGTATGTCCTGCCTTATACAGGCTCGTGAAACGGACAGACCTCATAAATATATCGCGCCTTCATGGGCGAGAAAATTTACGAAGGAGGATCTGCCGTACAGGATACCTGACTTAAAGGATCCGGAAGAGAATTTTTGGTACATGGAGCTTGGCGGCGAGCAGGATACCATAGGAGACACGGAGGAAATACGGGATGAGCTGATAAAGGTAGCTTACGGTATATGGGACTATGTAAAAAACAGCGGTGAATATGATGCTGACAACTGGGAGCTTGAGTTTGTGGGATATCTTCCGGGCAAGCGTGAAAGCAGGAGATATGTAGGAGATCATATCATGACGCAGAATGACGTCAGCAGTGAGGGCAGGTTCGATGATATAGTTGCATACGGCGGATGGACAATGGACGATCATCATCCCGGAGGCATAAATACGAAAGAGAAACCGAATATTTTTCATCCGGCGCCGTCGCCGTTCGGAATACCGTACCGCTGCCTGTATTCGGTGAATATAGAAAATCTATGGTTCGCGGGACGTAATATCAGCGTTACGCATACAGCAATGAGCGCTACGCGTGTAATGGCCACCTGCGCGCTGCTTGGTCAGGCAGTCGGGACAGCGGCGTCTATAGCTGTGAAAAATAAAATAACGCCGAGAGGTGTTTACAGGGATCATATACATGAGCTGAAGCAGACATTGATGGACGATGACTGCTGGCTGCCGTTCAACAGGATGGAAATGTCGGAGCTGACAAAAAGCGCTGAGATATCATCGACAGGCGAGAATGCGTATAAGCTGCTCAATGGTATAGAAAGACAGCGCGGTGACGAGGATAACTGCTGGAGAGGTAAGCCGGGAGACACTATCACATTCAAGTTTGACGGAGAAAATGTGATAAATGAGGTACGGTTCGTGTTCAACAGTGATCTGAACCGCGAAACGACCGGCGCGGGGCGCTTCCGCAGGGAAAAGATGAACAGCTGTAATGTACATAAGGACAGCCCGGCGCTCAATGTGCCAAAAACGCTCGTAAAAAGTCTCAAAGTTGAATTGATCGATGAAGCCGGAATATCTCGCGAGATCAGCGGGATCGAGGATAATCACCAGAGACTGGTAAAGCTTAAAATAGGAGAAAAAGCACATGGGATAAGGTTTACGCTTTTATCGACAAACGGGAATGAGAAAGCGGAGATCTATTCTATAGATATAAGATAACTAGGCAATTGCGAAACATGGCAGCGTTTTGTAATCACCTAATATAAGATAACTGATAGGAGGACGCCTGAATGAGCCTAAGATCCAGACAGGTCCATCTAGATTTTCATACAAGTGAGAAAATAGAGAATATAGGAGAAAAATTCAATAAGGAGCAGTTTCAGGCTGCGTTAAAGAAGGGACACGTAAATTCAATAACTTTATTTTCAAAATGTCATCATGGCTGGTCGTATCATCCGACAGAGGCAAATGAGATGCATCCTCATCTGAGCTTCGATCTTTTAGGCGCGCAGATAGAAGCCGCTCATGAGATAGGTGTTAAGACGCCTGTATATCTTTCGGCTGGACTGGACGAGAAAACAGCACACCGGCATCCTGAATGGCTCGTAAGGAATGCAGACGAAAGCACAACGTGGGCAAAAAGCTTTGCGGAGCCTGGTTATCACAAGCTGTGTATGGCATCGCCTTATCTTGAAGTGCTTATGAGACAGATAGAGGAGGTATGCAGGAATTACGATGCTGACGGCATATTTCTCGATATAGCCGGAGTCCAGCCGTGCTATTGCCAGAATTGCATAGCAGAGCGCGAGGCGCTTGGTATGGATGCGTATGACGATGAAGCGGTAATAGAGCATGCGGAAAGCATCTACCGCAGATATGCGGAAGCGGCGCGGGCAGCGGTCGATAAGTACAAGCCGGGACTTCCGTTATTTCATAACGGAGGACATATTCGTCAGGGCAGGCGTGACCTGGCTCACTATAATACTCATCTTGAGCTTGAGAGCCTGCCTACGGGCGGCTGGGGTTATGATCATTTTCCGTTTTCGGCGCGGTACTGCAATGGGCTGGGCATGGAATATCTCGGCATGACAGGCAAATTCCACAGCTCATGGGGAGAGTTCGGAGGCTTCAAGCATCCTAACGCGCTGCGTTATGAGGTATCTCTCGCAGCTGCAAACGGCGCAAAAAGCTCGGTAGGCGACCAGCTTGCCCCTTGCGGTGAGATGGATATGGTCACTTATGAGCTGATAGGCACAGCTTATGCCGAGCTTGAGAAAAAGGAACCATGGCTTGATGGCGCGGAGCAGATAGCCGATATTGCAGTAGTCAGTCCTGAGGCCTGCAGGGGAACATTGAATACTTCGCAGTCGACACAGGTGGATGAGACAGGCAGCGGCGTGAGCAGGATAATGCTTGAGGGCAAGTATCTGTTCGATGTTGTCGATCTTGAGGCGGAGCTTGACGGATACAAGGTCGCAGTGCTGCCGGATGTTGTGCGAATAGATGAGGAGTTTGAGAAAAAATTGAAGGCTTTCTGCAGAAACGGCGGAAAGCTTCTCGCCACCGGCAGATCGGGTCTTAAAGCAGATAAGGATGAATTCTGCTTCGATTTGGGAGCGGAATGGATCGGCAAAAATCCGTACAGACCGGATTATTTTCGGCCGGAAGCAAAAATAGCCGGGATGGGCGAGACGGGCTATGTGATGTACGGCGAAGGCGAAAGGATCAGCTGTACGGGAACGGAGCTTGGTCGGCGCGAGGATCCGTATTTTAACCGCGCAAGAGAACACTTTTGCTCGCATCTGCATACACCGGACAGCGGCAAATACGGCGGCCCCGGAATGACCGAGGGTGATGATGGTATCTATATCGCTTGGAGCATTTTCAGTGATTATGGGACCAGCGGCAGTCTTGCGGATAAGCAGATAGTGATGTTCGCTCTTGACAGGCTGCTGGGCGGGGAAAAAACAGTAGTCACAACGCTTCCTGCCCAGGGGGTAGTAACATTTACAGAGCAGCCTGACAGATATATTTGTCATCTGCTCTACGCGAGCCCGGTGAAGCGGGGAAGCGGAGTTGAGATCATAGAGGATATCATTCCTATATGCGACACTTTTGTCAGTGTTAAAACGGATAAGCGTATAAGCCGCGCATATCTTGCGCCTCAGAATGAGGAACTGCCTTTTGAATACCGCAACGGGCGAACAGAGGTAAGACTAAGTAAATTTGAATGTCATCAGATGATAGTGTTTGACAAGGACATTTCAGGAGGATTTTAAGTATGCATCGATTCAGCGACAGAGAAGTAATAATAGATAAGTATAACACGCCTACGCCGTGGATGAATTACCTTTCAAACGGTACATTTCATACCATGATCTCTCAGGCCGGCGGCGGTGTTGCGTTCTACAGATCGCCGCAGATATGGAGGATAAATCATTACCGTTTCTTCCATCTTCCGACAGACAGGAGCGGCTTTTATACATACATAAAGGACGGAGCTGATATTTGGTGTCCTACTAATGAGCCGTGCAGCTCAAAGCCGGAAAAATGGCAGGCTGCGCACGGCATGGGCTATACGAGATTTGAAGCGGAAAAGAACGGAGTCAGCGTGGTAAGCACATATTTTGTCGGAGAGTATGAAAACGCGCTTATATGGAATTTGAAGCTCATATCGGACACTGATAAAGCTATAAAGATATTCCCGTATGTTGAGCTGGGTATGATGGAGTTCATGCGTGAGCTGCAGTGGCAGTGCTACAACAAGCATCAGCTTTCGGCGTATGCTCTTGATGATATCTTGGTATATAAATACGGCGTTGAGGATCAGCCTAAGCCGGATGAGACGCCGCTTGTGTATTTCGCGGCTGATGTACCTGTAGCTGCATTCGACTGTGACAGAGATGAATTTGTCGGCGCGTATAGGAGCGAGGAGCTGCCTCAGAATGTGGAAAAGGGATGCTGCACGAACTCAACTCTTTACGGCGGAGACCCATGCTTCGCGCTGCAGCTTGATATCGAGCTTGCTGCGGGCGAAGAAAAGGAGATCAATATCTTCCTGGGTACAGCAATGACGGAGGAGGATATAAAACGCTCTGTCGGGCATTGCCGGGAGACGGGATTTATTGAGAGATCATATAAAAACCTGTGCGGACACTGGGAAGAATATCTCGATAAGTTTCAGTGTGAGCTTCCCGACAAGGATGCCCAGACAATGATAAACATCTGGAACCCGTATCAGGCTGAACGCAATTTTCAATTTTCGAGGAATATAAGCTATTATGCTACGGGCACTTTCCGCGGTGTCGGTGTGAGGGATACAGCGCAGGATATCCTTGCCATGGTACCGTTTGATACAAGACGTGCCAAGAACAAGCTAAATCTGCTGTTCACGCAGCAGTACCGTGACGGGCACTGCAATCATTACTGTTTCCCTATAGAAGGCTGGGAGCCGGTGACAAGGATACACAGCGATAATCATCTGTGGTTAGTTATGACATGCTATCATATCATAATGGAAGAGGGCAGTCTTGATTATCTTGATGAGGTGGTCGACTTCTACGACGGAGGCAGCGCCTCCGTATGGGAGCATATAAAAAAGTCGATAGATTTTTGTATGGCAAACCTCGGCGAGAACGGATTTCCGCTGATGCTCGCATCGGACTGGAACGATATGCTCTATAAGGTCTGCCGAAAGGGCAGAGGCGAGAGCATATGGACGTCCATGCAGCTTGGTACGGTCCTTAAGATGATGGCGGAGCTGGCGGAGCGTAAAGGTGAGGACGCCGGAATGTATCTTGATATTTATGAAAAACAGAAGAGGCTCGTAAACGAAAAGGCATGGGACGGAGAATGGTATATCCGCTGCATAACAGACGAGGGCAGGTATATAGGAAGCGCAAGGGAGCCGCAGGCTAAGATCTGGTTGAACACTCAGAGCTGGTCGGTCATAAGCGGTATGGGCGAAAACGGACTCACCGCTATGGACAGCGTGAAAAAGTATCTTGATACAGAGCTTGGTATAAAAAAGATAGAACCGGCAATGAAGGATTATCCGTCAAAGGAGGATCCTCTGACTTATTATAACACAGGCTGCGGCGAAAACGGAAGCGTGTTCTGTCACGCAAACACATGGGCGATAATCGCGGAATGTATGCTCAGGCGTCCCGAAAACGCGTATAAGTATTATCATCAGCTGCTTCCGATGGTAGCGCAGGAAAAGGCCGGAGAGTGGAGATATAAGGCTGAACCTTATGTATATGCCTCGAATATATTCGGACCTGAGAGCGACAAATTCGGACTGGCAAATGTATCGTGGCTTACTGGCACGGCGGCATGGATGTATATAGCGGCAACGCAGTATATGCTTGGCATAAAACCGAAATGGGACGGTTTGGAGATCGATCCCTGCCTGCCTGACGAATTGCTGCCGGCTAAGGTAACAAGGGTGTTCAGAGGGAACAGATATGATATAACGATAACGCAGAATAAAAAGGTGTTTGTTGAGCACAGCGGGAAGGATATGCAGATAACGGTCTGAGAGTGAAGAGCTATGAGATTTGATTTATTGAAAAACTTTATGGACAGTCTTACCGGGTGGATCATTCCCGGAAACAGCGCGGTCGTATATAAGGACGGGGAAAAGGTGTTTGAATACAGCTCAGGCTTTTCTGATCTGGAGAACAGGAAAGAGATGACTGGCAATGAGCTCATATATATCTATTCATGCTCGAAGCCTGTTACGGTAACTGCGGCGCTGCAGCTTTATGAGCAGGGAAAATTTTTGCTGACTGATCCATTGTATGAATACATCCCCGAATACAGGGATATGTATATCGGTATAGGAAAGAAAAGGGCACAAAAGCCTATAACGATGCGAGATCTGTTTACGATGACGGCAGGGCTTTCATACAATACCGATACTCCGGCTTTTAAAAAGGCGGAGGAGCTGACCGGTGGAAGGATGGACACGCTGACTGTAGCAAAATGTATCGCGTCTGATCCTTTGCAGTTTGAGCCGGGCGAGGGCTGGAGCTACAGCCTCTGTCATGACGTTCTCGCGGCAGCTGTGGAGGTAATATCGGGAATGAGATTTTCTGAATACGTCAAAAAGAATATATTCGAGCCGCTTGACATGGCAAATTCCTGCTATCATCTGCCGGAGGATAAAAGAGATCAGCTGTCAAAGCAGTATATCTACGACAGCGGCGGCGCGAAGGATGTTGTTACGATGCAGCAGAGCGAGAACAGCCGCGGTGTGCTTCGAGAGACGGCCGGAGATAATTCTCTTGTGTTCGGCGAGGACTATGACAGCGGCGGCGCGGGGATAATAACGACAGTAAAAGATTACGGAAAATTTGCTGCGGCTATGGCGAACGGAGGTCTTGGACTTAATAAAAACAGGATACTCGGAGCGGGCACTGTCGAGCTGCTCAAAACAAATCAGCTTAACGGGCGGCAGCTGAAGGATCTTGACTGGAAGCGGCTCAGAGGCTACGGCTATGGGCTGGGAGTAAGGACAATGATCGACAGGGCGGCGTCCGGATCGAACGGATCTGTAGGTGAGTTCGGCTGGGGCGGCGCGGCAGGCGCGAATATAATAATGGATACGGAGCAGAATTTGGCTGTATTCTATGCGCATCATATGCTGAATCCTCAGGAGGAATTCTATCAGCCCAGACTGAGGAATGTAGTGTATTCATGTATATATTAACATAAAAAGGAAAGGAAGCTGAAAGAAATGAAACCAAAAATCGGTATCAGACCAACTATCGACGGACGCTGGGGCGGCGTCAGAGAAAGCCTTGAGGAAAAGACAATGGCAATGGCTCAGTCGGCGAAAAAGCTGATCGAGGAAAATGTGCATTATCAGGACGGTACTCCGGTCGAGTGTGTGATATCACCGTGTACTATCGGAGGCGGCGCAGAGGCGGCAAAATGCGCGGACTTCTTTAAAACACAGAACGTGTGCGCAACGATTGCTGTAACTCCATGCTGGTGCTACGGCTCGGAAACCATGGATCTTGACCCGAATACGATAAAGGCAGTATGGGGCTTTAACGGAACGGAGCGTCCGGGAGCTGTATATCTGGCGGCTGTAATGGCGGCGTTCGCGCAGCGCGGACTTCCGGCGTTTTCGATGTACGGTCATGATGTACAGGACATAGAGGACAATTCGGTGCCTGATGATGTTGCCGAGAAGATGATAAGATGGGCAAAGGGCGCGGTCGCTGTAGGGCAGATGAAGGACAAGGCGTATGTCAATCTCGGCGGCGTAGCAATGGGTATAGCAGGCTCATACTGCGACATGTCATTCATGCAGAAGTACCTCGGCATACGCGCTGAGTTCGTAGATCTTTCAGAGGTATTGAGAAGAATAACGCTTGAGATATACGACAAGGATGAGTATGAAAAGGCTCTTGCATGGATAAAGGAAAACTGCCGAGAGGGCTTCGACAAGAATGCGGGGAAAAACTTCCCGGAGATCATACGGCGGTCAAAGGTCGTTGCGCCTGATAAGGACTGGGAGTTCATAGCCAAGTTCACAATAATCGTAAATGATATATTATACGGAAATAAAAAGCTTGATGAAATGGGCTGGCACGAGGAGGCGCTCGGAAAGAACGCGATAGCCGGAGGCTTCCAGGGGCAGAGGAACTGGACGGACTGGCTGCCTAATGCGGACTTTACCGAAGCAATAATGGCGTCCTCCTTTAACTGGAACGGCAAAAAGATGCCTACGCCGCTGGCAACGGAAAACGATACACTCAACGGCATATCGATGCTCTTGGGAACGCTTGTTTCCGGAAAGGCTCCGTGCTTCCATGATGTTCGTACATACTGGTCGCCTGAGGCGGTAAAGCGAGTTTCCGGCAAGGAGCTCACAGGCAGAGCGGCAAACGGAATAATCCATCTTATCAATTCCGGAGCTACGGCTCTCGACTGCACGGGAGCGTCAAAGGACGAAAACGGAAACGGCACGATCAAGGAATGGTGGAACATGACCGATGCTGATATAAACGCGTGCATGGAAGCTACGGATTGGTGCAGGGCGGACTATGAATATTTCCGCGGCGGCGGCTTCTCCAGCCATTTCAAGACACAGGCGGAAATGCCGGTGACGATGCTGAGAGTAAATATAGTTGAGGGTATCGGACCGGTAATACAGATCGCGGAGGGATACACATGTGTTCTGCCGGATGATGTACATGACAAGCTGGACAAGAGGACTGACCCGACATGGCCGACGACATGGTTTGCACCGGTGCTCACGGGAAAAGGCGCATTCAAGGACGTATACAGTGTAATGGCGAACTGGGGAGCGAACCACGGAGTAACGATAGGCGGACATATAGGAGCGGATCTTATAACACTCTGTTCGATGCTGAGGATACCGGTAACGATGCATAATGTGCCGGAGGAGAAGGTATACCGTCCGCACGCATGGTCGTCGTTCGGCACAGAGGATGCGCAGGCGGCTGATTACGCGGCATGTAAGAAATACGGCCCGATGTACAGATAAGCTGTTATCACGTATGCGCACGGCATACTGATGAACGATCCGATACATAAGACCGATCAGGTCATGCGTGTTGCGGCGCTGAAAGAAGAAAAAAAAGGAGGCAGAAAATGAAGAAATTAGCGGTATGCATCTCACTGGCGGCAATGCTGTCGGTGAGCGCGGCTGCATTCGCGGCAGACGGTACAGAGGCAGATATCTATAACAGGACAGAATATTCCGTAACGGATGCCGATGCGGCAAACTATAAGACTGTTCTTATACAGAACTCGAACAACGAGCCTGTATATATCAATCAGGCAAGCAACGGCAGCTTTGGTACGGCAACTACGTTTTTCCTTAAGAAGAGTCCGGAGCAGGGGACATACACTATAAAGTACGGCGGAGCGGATGGACAGCCGACAAGCAAGCAATTCTATGTCGGAGCCGATCCGGTAAATGCTGATACTCCGATGAAGGCGATCAGTGACGGCGGAACCTCAATGAACGCTGACGGCACAAGAAACGTGGGCTTTAGGGCAACAGTGAACGCTGCGATGCAGTATAAGTCAGTGATACTCAAAAGAGAATCCGATAATACGTATATGGGCTATGATATAGATTTTGATGTGTCAGTATCCGGTGAAAGCGGAGTCTTAGTCGGAGTGCAGATAAATAATATTCCTGAGGATGTATATGAAACTGGCATAGAGGTATCTCTCAGCACCAAGAGTGTGGAGGAATACGAAAAAGTCAGCGCTGAAGAGGCAGGAGGTGCGGCAGATGAAGAAATATGACAGACCGGAGCTGCGTATAGAACGGTTTGACGGAGAAATGGTTGTAATGGCATCATCACCTCAGTATGTAGCTGGGATGGAAGATATCCCTGAAACAAATCGTTTTATGATAAATTACAAAGAAATGACGGAAAATCTTAAGATAGTGTATTAAAGCACAATACCTGGCGGTATATCGGATCGAGGCAGCGGCAGAGGTCCCGCCGGTATAGACAAGGCGGGACTGCGGCTGTTTTATGACTATGCTGCATGTCCCCTGCCTCCAAGACTGCGGATCTGAAATAGTGTATGTATTGATCACAGGGTATATATTGTTTATGCGGTTCTCTCTCCCTATGATTGTTATATCAGTTTCTCTCATTTAGCATGCAAAAGATATATACCTTGTGATGAATACAGCACACAATAACGGGAAATGATTTTTAGGCGGGAGTTATTAAAGTCCCGCCTTTTTATATCCTCTTGATCCAAATAGTTAGCAAAAGCGGCAGCCTCGTTATATGATCAAAACCTATTCCGCAGTAATATTCTCGTTTCCGGATAAATATTATAGACTATCAATACTCATGGTAAGTATCAAATAAAAGCCGGAAGGGAGTATAAGACATGAAAAAAATATGTTTTTTTGTTTGCTTTATAATGCTGTTCAGCTGCGCCGCGGTCAGGGGCGAGAGCGGCGTGGTGCCCGAGGGAGATGCTAAGGCGTATATACTGGTCGAGCAGTCTACGGGAAGTGTTCTGGATGAGTTCAACGCAGATGAACAGCTCCCTATAGCAAGTGTAACAAAGGTCATGACAATGCTTCTTATCATGGAGGAGATAGACAGCGGAAGACTGAGCTATGACGATATGGTAACAGTCAGTGAAAATGCCATGAGCTATGGCGGTTCAACGATGTTTCTTGAGACAGGCGAGCAGCTGACAGTAAGTGATATGCTTAAGGGCATAGCGGTTGCTTCGGCGAACGATGGCTGCGTGGCTATGGCTGAGCATATCGCGGGAAGTGAGACAGCGTTTGTTGACCGTATGAACGAAAAGGCGCAGGAGCTTGGGATGGAAAACACGCATTTCATAAACACAAACGGACTTGATGATGAAAACCATTATTCATCTGCACGTGATGTGGCCATCATGTCCAGAGCACTGCTTGGGCACCCGGATATCCTGAAATACACATCGATATGGACTGATGAGCTCAGAGGCGGCAAGTTCAAGCTTGCCAATACAAATAAGCTCATAAGATTTTATACAGGTGCGAACGGGCTTAAAACAGGTTCTACGTCATCGGCGCTGTGCTGCCTGAGTGCATCAGCGCTGCGCGATGATATGCAGCTTATAGCGGTAGTGCTGGGCGCGCCGACATCGGCAAAGCGTTTTTCATCGGCAAAAGCGCTTTTGGACTATGGATTTTCGACATATAAGGTGGCAAAGCTTGCCGAGGCCGGTGAGGAGGTATGCGAGGCCGAGGTGGCAAACGGAGTGAGCAAGACCGTGCGGGGAACGGCGGCGGAAGAGGTGACCTCGCTTGAAAGCCGGGCAGAACAGGGTGAGATCGAAAAAAGAGTATACATAGATGAGCCGTTAACTGCTCCGGTAAGAGCTGGAGACAAAATAGGAAGAATTGACTTTGTTAAAAATGAAGCTGTTATAGACTCTGTAGATATAACCGCGGCAGATTCGGTAGATAAAAAAAGCATATTCATGATAATGCGTGATATTGCCGGCAGATATCTGACAGCGCAAAATCAGTGAACTCATATTTGTAATGCTGTTGTAAAGGATTGTAAGGGGATTGTAAAAAATTTTGCTGAAAAACTCTGTACAAATCAGGCTGAGTATGTTATAATAAAGACAAATAATGAAATAAAGCCATTTCAATGGGCTTTATTCCCGAATGTCTTTATTGTATCGGTGTGAAGCAATGCTATACGCATTGCACTAATGTTATAATAAAGACAAA
>CAJFVT010000143.1 GCA_904420525.1 uncultured Clostridia bacterium
ATGATAGTGAGCCGCGGGCTGGCGAGGGAGAGCACCCGTATACCGCGGTTCTACAACAGACCGGAGCTTGTTACAGTTGATATTATCAGTCAACGCTGATCTTGAACACTACCGGGTTATCGTCGGCGATCATCACCGTATTTACTGTCAGTCCGTTCTTATCGCGTCTCCATGACGGTGACTCGTCATGACCGAGAACCGAAACAGAAGTGATGATCCCGCTGAACTCAGGCTTGTTCGCATCAGAGCTTTCAGCAAGGGAGCGTATGCAAACCGTGTCTCTGCCCTGCATATTGAGACATATTGCATATATGCAGCCGTTATTTACGGTAAAACGGAAATCTTCTGAGGTGAATTCTTTTGCGGCCGAGTCAGTGAACTGACCTTCGGTTATTTTTGTCGGACCCTCTGCGGCCTTTCTCCAAGGTCTTGAGCCGTATATGGCCTCACCGTTTGTTTTCAGCCATTTTCCTATGCCGAGCAGGATATCTCTGTCTTCATCTGGTATTGTTCCATCAGACATTGGACCTATATTGAGAAGAAGTCTTCCGTTTTTGCTTACTATATCGGTCAGATCCTGGATGATCTGGGTCGAGGTCTTATAATCGTTCCCTTGGGTATAGCACCATGAATTTTTAGCGACTGCTGTGTCTGTCTGCCAGATATACGGCTTGGCATCTGAAAACTGTCCACGTTCTATGTCAACGACTGCTGTTCCAAATGCGAAAGCGTCATGCTTATAATTGATAACAACTTCAGTTCCCCATTCTTCGGCGCGGTTATAATAATATGCGGCAAATTTCCTTAGATACGGTTTAACGCTGCTGTGCTGTATCCACCAATCAAAATAAATGACCTTAGGCCTATATTTGTCAACTATCTCACAGCACCGGCACAGCCAGTCTTCGAGGTATTCCTCGGTGGGGGCAGGGACAGAAAACAGATCGTGGTGATCACGTTCCGGCATAGACGGCCAGTAAAGCTCTCCGCGCTTCAGGGGTCCCTTTATATCAGAATCGAATTCCCTGCCGTGGCCCATAAAGAACCAATGCTCTATCCTATGGCTTGACGCGCAGCTGATTAAGCCGTTTTTTCTACATTCTGCAAAGATCTCACCAAGGACGTCACGGTGCGGTCCCATTTTCTTCGCGTTCCAGTCAGAAATACTGCTGTCATACATTTGGAAGCCGTCATGATGCTCGGCGACAGGCATAACATACTGTGCGCCTGCTTCCTTAAAAAGCTTTGCCCATTCTTTTGGGCTGAAGCGTTCCGCTTTGAACATGGGTATAAGATCCTTATACCCGAAATCTTTGTGCGCGCCGTATGTTTTCAGATGGTGTTCATACTCACGGCTGCCCTGTATGTACATATTCCGCGGATACCATTCACTGCCGAAAGCAGGTACGGAATAAACTCCCCAGTGAATAAAAATGCCGAATTTTGCATCCTCATACCAGCGCGGTACACGATATTGCTGAAGCGATGCCCATGTATCCTGATATTTGCCGTTTTTTATCACGTCATTGATCTTTTTCAAATATTGTTCCATGGATATGTCCTCCTGATCGATCACATTAGAAATATGATATGTATTTATTACAGACTTTTGTTTATTGTACCATAACAGAGGTGCCGAGTCAAGCTGATGTATAATAAATAAAAATACAGTGAGGCGGGATAAATTATGGCTGAAAAGCTTGAAACGATAGAGCGGATAAGGAGGTTCAACCGGTTTTACATGGCCTGTATCAGAGTCATGGACAGGACGTATCTGAATTCGGAATATTCGGTAACTGAATCAAGAATATTATATGAGCTGGGCGAGAATAGCGGCTGCAGCGCTAAATATATCGCTGATAAAATGAATATAGACAAGAGTTATCTCAGCAGGATATTGAAACGTTTTTCTGAAAAGGGACTTCTGAAAAAAAGAGTCTCAGAGGAGGATCTTAGGTCGTACAGCCTTACGCTCACACAGAGCGGGCAGGAGGTTATCGATGAGCTGAACAGGAGATCGGACAGGGAGATAGGGGATCTGGTGTCGGAGCTTACGGATGCCGAGTGCGGTGAGATCTGCTGTGCGATGGATATGATAACAAAGCATTTGTCATGAGGAGTGAAAAAATGGAAATAATAGAATACGATGAAAAATATAGGCAGGCATTCATTGAGTTCAATACGGAATGGATAAAGGAATATTTCGGAGCTCTTGAGGAGG
>CAJFVT010000144.1 GCA_904420525.1 uncultured Clostridia bacterium
AAAGCTATTTAGCGTTCTGCGCTAAAAGCGACAGCCCTCTGTGTTATCCTTTATGCGGCACATATATGCCTCACCGTGTATCATCCAGCCTTGCTATCAGCTCCGAGAACACACGCGCGCACGTGCTCTCCCTCACTTTCGCTCGGTCTCCTCCGTGCAGCATATGGAATACCGCCGTTCCGTTATCATCGGCTATCGCGGCATACACCGTGCCGACCGGTTTTTCCGGTGTTCCCCCGCCCGGTCCGGCTATCCCTGTTATGCCCACGCCTATATCTGCTCCGGTATGCCTCTTTATCCCCTCGGCCATCTCCCCGGCAGTCTCGCCCGACACCGCTCCGAAGCCGTCCAGCGTCCGTCCGCTGACTCCAAGCTCCCTCATCTTCGCCTCGTTAGAGTAGGTCACTATGCTCTCGCTTATTATCTCAGACGAGCCGGGAACATCCGTTATAAGCGCTGAAAAAAGCCCTCCGGTACAGCTTTCCGCTGCGGATATAATCTTTTTTTGTCCGCGCAGCAGCTCCACGAGCCTTTCGTTAAGACCGCTGACCTCTGCCTTCATCCGTCTCACTCCGTTCCGACAAGCCGAAGCCTGTCAATTATTATCTTATCAATCTCCGAGCGGGATCCCGTTCGCATCCTTATCTATCTTTCCAACAAGGATCATTATACCCTCTATAAGCCCCCATATATAGCCTATGCCAAAGCAGAAAGACAGGCATATCTGCGCGATCCCCTTTCCTACATAGCCCAGATAGAAATTATGTACGCCCAGACCTCCGAGCAGTATGCCCAGCAGTCCCGCCGCCAGCTTAGACTTCTGCTTTGCGCCGGGCGGAACGCTGTTCAGCGTCATACCACAGTGCGTGCATACCGCCGCTCCCGGCAGAGTCTGAGCCCCGCAGTTGCTGCAAAACCTGTCTCCAACTCCGGCCCTTACGCCGCATTTGAGACATACCGCAGCCATATTATCCATCTGACTTCCGCAATTCTTACAATACATGATCTTAACCTCCCCAATATAGTATACCCAGCCTTATCAAATAATTCACCAAAAATCCCGCTCCCACTGCCGATAATATCCCGTAATTTACGTAACGGTTTTTAAATACCCTTCCGTTCATAAATATGTAAATAAGGATCACTGGCAGCGAAAACACCATGGGATGACAGGCAGCCGCTCTTTGTATGTCAAGAGCAAGCAGCGCGCGCACTGCGCCCGTCATGCCGCAGCCGGGACAGATGATGCCGAACCAGCGCCTGAACACACATTCGAACCCGAATACATACGAGTACAGGAACAGCAGCGCCGGCAATAATGTAAGTATCAGTTTTTTCACAGAGTCAGGCATATCCATGCCCCCATTCCGTATTATCCCTTAATTAGATGATACTATACTTCGTCATTTTTGTCAATACTTTTTCTTTAAAACCGTTGCCAAACAGCATTTTGTATGATAAAATATATACAAAAACAGCTTTGAAAGGAATGATGATCCATGGTATATGTATTACTTGCAGATGATTTTGAAGAGATAGAGGCCATAGAGCCTGCCGATATCATGCGCCGCGCGGGTGTAGATGTAAAAACAGTCTCGGTCATGAGCGGTCTTGAGGTACGCGGCTCGCATGGGATATCTGTCAAGGCGGACATGCTTCTCGCCGACGCCGATCCCAAGGAAATGGAAATGGTAGTGCTGCCCGGCGGCATGGGACACCTGCATCTCGACGCTTCAAACGGCGTTCACGCACTTATAAACGAAGCGCTCGTGCAGAATAAATATGTAGCCGCAATATGCGCGGCACCCTCTATTCTCGGGAAAAAGCAGCTGCTATCGGGCAAGCGCGCGACCTGCTTCCCCGGCTTTGAAAAGTATTGCTACGGTGCGGAAATGACAGGCGAAAAATGCGTCAAAGACGGCAATATAATAACAGGACGCGGTCCCGGAGCCGCCGCCGAGTTCGGCTTTATGCTCGTTTCTGTGCTAAAGGGCAGCGAAACAGCCGACAGTCTGAGAGAGGATATGCAGTACAATGACTAAGGACGAGCTCCGCGCACGGATGAAGGCGGCGCGGAGATCGATCCCCCATGAGCAGCTCATAAGCAGCAGCCGCAGGATAGCTGAGCTGCTGTTCGAGACCGAAGCGTTCAAAAACGCGCGTACCATAATGCTGTACATGTCATCGTTCAACGAGCCTAAAACCGATGACATCCTTGCGCGTGTGCTTGAAACCAAGCGCGCGGTCATCCCTGTAAGCGACACAGGAACGCACACCATTATCCCATCGCTGATACGCTCCGAGTACGATCTCATAAAGGGCTCATACGGTATACGCGAGCCGCGCAGCGTTGTGCCTGTAGCCATAGATGAGATCGATGCAGCGCTCATTCCGGGCATCGCATTCGACCGCAGCGGCGGACGCTTAGGCTTCGGTGCCGGGTATTACGACAGGTTTCTGTCCGAATTCCAGGGTGTCAGGATCGGGATATGCCATGATTTCCAGCTGCTCCCCTCCGTCCCGCAGCTTCCGCATGACGCGGCGATGGATATGATCATAACCGAAAAGAGGGTCTACTATGATTTTTGACACACATGCACACTATAACGACTCACAATTCGACTCCGACCGTGACGAGCTGCTTGCATCCATGCCGGAAAACGGTGTCGGGCTCATAATGAACGCCTGTTCGAACACCGGAGAGATAAATAATATCATAGCGCTTTGCGAAAAGTATCCGTTCATGTACGGCGCTGTCGGAGTCCACCCTGAGGACGCGGTGGCGGCGGAACCGGACTATCTCGACACGCTCAGGCGCTTCAGCTTTCACCCCAAGATCAGGGCGATAGGCGAGATCGGGCTTGATTACTACTGGACGACCGATACAAAGGCTGCACAGCAGAGGATACTCGGCGAGCAGGTGGATCTCGCACGTGAGCTTAAGCTGCCCGTCATCATCCATGACCGCGAGGCGCACGGCGATACCATGAGGATACTTACGGAACACAAGGTGTGGGAGTGCGGCGGTGTCTTTCACTGCTATTCAGGCAGCGCTGAAATGGTCCGAGAGATAACGGAAAAGCTCGGTATGTATGTCGCGTTCGGAGGTTCCGTGACCTTTAAAAACGCCGTAAAGCCGCGCGAAGCAGCAAAGGCCGTGCCGCTTGACAGACTGCTTGTAGAGACTGACTCGCCGTATCTGGCGCCCGTCCCTTTCCGCGGCAAGCGAAATTCATCTTTGTATCTGCCGCGCGTGCTCGATATGCTTTCGGAGCTGCGCGGTATCCCGGCAGACGAGCTTGAGGCGATAACTTACGAGAACGGGAAACGGCTTTTCAGCATCGAGGCAGTATAGAGCAAGAATGAAAAAAGCATAAAAAAAGCTGCTGTCCCGGCTTAGGGGGCGGAGAGGAATGATAAATATGAAGGAAAAGATAATAAACGGCGCTGCCCTGCTCGGCACAGCGCTTTCACTGGAGCAGGCAGAGGCGCTTTGCCGGTACTATGATATACTTACCGAAAGGAACAGATCAGTAAACCTCACGAGGATCACCGAACCGGACGAGGTAATATCAAAGCACTTTCTGGACAGCCTTACTCCGCTGTCGCTTGGGCTTGTAAAGGGGCGTGTTATGGATGTGGGAACAGGCGCCGGATTTCCAGGTCTTGTCCTGAAATGTGCTGCTCCCGCCATACAGCTGACGCTCCTTGATTCTCTGAACAAGCGCGTAACGTTCCTTCGTGAAGCGGCAGAGGTCATGGGCATAAGCGGAGGGATAGAATTCGTTCATGCACGCGCTGAGGACGCCGCGAACGACACGGGCTACCGTGAACAGTTCGACACCGTCGTTTCAAGGGCTGTCGCAAATATGCGTACGCTTTCAGAATGGTGTCTGCCGTTTGTAAAGCCGGGAGGATATTTTCTCGCTCTCAAGGGACCGCTTGCAGAGACCGAGCTTGAAGATGCAAAGGGAGCGATAAAAATACTCGGTGGAAAGCTCGAGGCAGTAGAGAGCATTGAGATACCGTTCACAGAACTTAACCACAAAATAGCAGTTATAAAAAAGATCCGCAAAACTCCGTCACAGTTCCCCAGAAAAGGCGGCAGATCGACAGCGATCCCTATCGAAAAAGCTTACAAGACGCGCAAATGACGATGCGCGTCTTTTTTTGTCGGCTCGTTTTCCTTTACATCGCGGATAATTATGCTATAATAGTACCTGTAAGACAGGTATCACAGATACAGACAGGAGATCCTGTTACCCCCAAGTTTGTCTTACACCTTCCACCACCGAGGGCAGGCGGCGAACAGATACCGTATATTCGGTGCTCACGTTCGCCGCTTTCCCATTGTTTTGGAGAATATTAAATAGATCACAGGTGATAAGAATGTCAGACAGCTTAAATAACAAAATAAAGTACATACCGCTCAGCCGCATACGCCCGAACCACGATCAGCCGCGCAAATATTTCGACCCGGAATCGATGGATTCGCTGACACGCTCTATTGAGCGCTACGGAGTTATCTCTCCGATAACCGTGCGCGAGCTTGACGATGATGAATACGAGCTCATAAGCGGCGAACGCCGGTACCGAGCAGCCTTCAACGCAGGTCTTGCCGATATACCATGTATCATACTCGATACCGACGGCTCCGACTGTGCCATTCTTTCACTGCTTGAAAATCTGCAGCGCGAGGATCTGTCATTTTTAGAGATCGCAGAGAGCTATAAAAAGCTGGTCAGAAAAAACGGACTGTCAAGCCATGACCTGTCGCGCAAGATAGGCGGCACACCATATGGGATCAAGGAGCGGATCGATCTGATGAAGCTGGATCCTCTCGTTCGGAAATACATACGCAATTTTGATCTCACGGAGCGTCAGGCGCGCGCGCTCCTGCACATACGCGACAGAAAAACTCAAATAGAGGCGGTAGTGCAGATCTGCGAAAATTCAATGAACGAATATGATACTGCGAAATTCGTAGCGGATATAATCAAGACCGGAAGCACTCCAAGCCTGCACATGGGCAGGATGAAGGACGTCAAGCTCCTGCGCAACACCCTCACAAACGCGGTAAAGCTGGTACGAAAAAGCGGAGTTGACGCGGAGCTTAAAGAATGCTCTCACGACTGGGGCGATGAATTCACTGTCATCGTCAGAAAAGCGAGAAACGACCGGGAATAATATCAGAAAAATATGTAATTTACCCTTTACAAATCAAGCCTTTCGTTGTATAATAGATAAATGACTACGAAGGGCTTTTTTGTATGTGCAGAACGGCCCGGAAAGGATCAGATCCAATGAAAAACAAAAACAACCGTATAGTTGTAAAGGTGGGTACCTCCACCATAATAAACAGCAGAACGGGCAAGATAAATCTCAGACAGATGCACGCTCTCGCAAGAGTTCTTTCTGATATGCGCAACAATGGCTATGAGGTCGTTCTTGTATCCTCAGGAGCTATAGGGGTAGCTATGAGCAAGCTGGGCATCACGGAGCGTCCTGCCGACACAAAGGTCAAGCAGTCGCTGGCAGCGATCGGTCAGTGTGAGCTCATGGCTCTGTACGACAACATGTTCGCCGATTACCACTCGACCGTTGCCCAGATACTTCTAACGCGTTCAGACGTAAACAGTGAGAGCCGCCGCGAGCATATGAAAAACACCTTCAATACTCTGCTCGAAATGGGCGTCATCCCGATCGTGAATGAAAACGATACCGTTTCGGTAGAGGAGATAGAATTCGGCGACAACGATAACCTGTCCGCCATAGTGGCAACGCTTATCGGAGCCGATATACTGATACTGTTCTCCGACATAGACGGTCTTTATGACGCTGACCCGCGCCGTAACCCGGACGCAAAGCTTATTTCGAGAGTCGAGGATATAGAGAGCGTAGAAAGCAACGCAGGCGGAGCAGGCACCGGTCTCGGTACCGGCGGCATGGTGACAAAGATACAGGCGGCAAAAATAGCAAATGAAGCCGGAGTAAGCATGATGATCCTGAACGGCAAAAACATAGACTCGCTCTACGACGTTATGGACGGGAAAAAGGTAGGCACGCTTTTCAAGGCATACTGATAAAAGGGGTGCGCTGCGCCCCTGCAAAAAAAAGGAGTGGCTATATATATGAAAAAATTTATTTTGGGGTTAGCCGCAGCTGCATCCCTGTTACCGATAACTGCTGCCGCCAAAACGCCGTCTGTCGCAATAAACGGTCAGCTTGCTGGTCCATCTATATCTCCTATAATAGTAGATGACAGGACTCTTATACCTGCGCGCTCAATGGCTGAATTGCTGGGATATGATATTGAATGGGACGGCGCCGCGCAGACTGTTACTGTATCAAAGGATGAAGATATTCTGCTGTTCTTTATCGGAGCGTCCT
>CAJFVT010000145.1 GCA_904420525.1 uncultured Clostridia bacterium
CCGCCGTTTGCGGCATTGTTAGTGTATATCCTTCCCTCATAATCGCTCGTTATCCCGTGCGCGCCGTTTAGCCTTACTGTCTTGTTTCCGTATTCTCCGGTCGGGTCCTCCGCGCTGTGCGTGCCGCTCAGATAACCGTCATCATCGTTTGTTTTCAGGAAGTTTGAAAGCATCGTTTCCGATGACTGGTCCATCTCATAGCGCTGCACGCCGTTATGTGCCGCGTCTATAGACGGATCATATGAGCTCCAGTTGAGCGGCATAGTCGCATCGTCCGTATTCTCGAACGAGCCGTTCGCAAGCTGCTCGGCAAGCTTTGTTATACGCACCGTCTTTTCGGTATAAATGACCCTATTCGACGCTGACGCCGCTCTTATGAGCGCCGTTCCCGCCGAAGCGCTGCTTGAAACGCTCAGGACGCCGTTTTCGTCAAGGCTTATACCGGTCTGCGGCAGCTCCGCACCGCTTTCATCCGTGAAGCTCCTTATCGACCAAAGTATGTCGCTGTCTGTTTCACCGGTGAACGGATCATGATGCGATGCCTTTAGCTCGATCGTGTTCGGAGTATCCGAAAGCGGGATAGGCACCGAATCAGTCCACTGGTCTATCGTGACGGTCTCCTCCGCGTAATCCGCTATAAGCGCCGGATACAGCTCCGAGGTATCCTCAAGCAGCTCAGGGAACTTTGAAGTCAGTGTGCTCCAGTTTGTATATGTTTCATCTATATCCTTTGTAAATATTATATTTGCATTCGTTCCGTTATAGTTCGCCATGAGCAGCAGGCTCATCTCATTCTCGTCCGGATGCTCCTCCATCCAGCAGAGGATATAATCGGTGATATCAAGCGTTGTCTGCCAGTCCGCAAGCGTTTCATTATCGCCTCTTACACCGTCATATATAGCCCTGTCTGCCACGCGCGTAAGTGTGAACACGCCGCTGCTGTCCTCTGTGCTTACCACTACTTCATCATTGTTTATAGCCTCATTTATGATCCCGGCCTTGTTTTCGAACGAGTTCGTTACCGAGCTGGACTCATCCCAGTCGTTCGAGAGCGGCTTCAGTATAAGCTTGCTGTTCTTAGATGATCTTGTGGTAAATCTTATGCTTACGGAGTTGAGCGGGTAGCCCTCCTCGACCGCGGCGCGTATCGAGCTTACGTCAAATTTAAGACCGCCGGAGAAGCCCCTGTCGGAATCCACACTGTTCCTTACCTCAATATCGGGACCGTTCACGTTTTTAGCATCGGTATTTCCGGTCCTGAACAGTGCATCGGCCGTCGGATATATTTCCGAAGGATATTTTGATATATCGACCTCGACCTGTATCTCCGCCTTTACTGACGGATCTAATCTTGACGCGGCCGTTACCGTAAGCATCGCGCTCTGAGCGCCCTCGCTTACGGTAAGCACGCCGTTTTCTATCGAATAGCCCTCAGCGTTCTCGCCCGTGACTGACCAGTCTATAACAACGTCCTCCATCTCGGCGCCGAACTGGTCAAATACCGCCGCGGTATACTGCTCGCTGTACGGCAGCTCGGATTCAAGCTTGGATATGCTCGTCTCGCCTGAAAGCGTCATTGACGCCGGGACAGACGATTCGCGCTTCTCTACCGTTATCGTTTTTTCAGCCGAAAGCTTTATCCCGTTGGTATTTTCATACTCCGCCCTGAGCGTTATATTGTGTTCGCCTATAGGCAGCTCCTGCTGAGCCGTCATGATGCTGTTCGCGCCCACCGGTGATCTCATCGAGATGTAATCTGAGCCGCTCACCGACCATACTATGTCGTTGTCGCCAAGATCCATCTCTGTTCCTATATCGCTTATGAGCATCGCCCTATAATCATCAGCCGAGGTCTCATAATCGGACGCTACATTATCACGGATCACCCATCTGTCCTCTCCCTCGATCCTCAGCTCTGCAGGCGTGAGCACTTTTTCATTTATAACGACATAATCTATAGCCGCCCGTCTGCTGCCGGCCTCCGCGTAGATGAACAATGCCACCCTGCCCTGTGCCGCGTCACTCCTGAGCGGAGAGATGTTTAGTCCAAGCTCCGCAGTACCTCCCGGATACTCCGCATAGCCCGCGCTGTCCACCGTGACTCCTGTTTCGTCCACGCTGTAGAGCGCGCCGAGATACTGATGCCCGTTCCGCGGTGCCGGCGCAGGCTCCGTAAGACCCTCGACAGTCGCAAGCAGATGCTCGCTGTTTCTTATAGCGGAGCTGTTATTATTTATATATGTATCGTCTATTACTGAACCGTCAAGCGGCATATACGCAAGCTTGACCTGCGGCATCGCTAAAAGCTGGTCGCCGTCATACTGCCCCACAAGTCCGAGACGCATATCTATGCTGTCGATATTCGCCAGCTCATATTCTCCGAGATACCATACTGCCGTCTGTATAGTGTATGCAGCGTCACGCTTTGTACCGTCAGCGTTCACGGTAACGCTGGTCGTACCGGCGTTCGATGACTTGGGCTGATCCTTCACAACGATCGCGCCCTCCGGATAGCCGCCCGGCTCCGCAGTCGGTGTTTCAGCAGGTTCCGTTTCGGAAGCTGGAGCCGTCTCAGTCGGCTGTTCAGTTCTTTCCGTTGTTGTGATATAATCTATAGCAGCGCGGCATCTTCCCGCCGTTGCGTACACAAACAGTGCGACCTCGCCGCTGCCCTTCTCCGTAAGCGCCTGTGACTTGCTTTCATCTACTGTCGCAATACCGCCTGGGAACTCTGCATAATCATCACTGTCAACTGTTACACCGTTTCTGTCCACGGTATAGAGCGCTCCGAGATACTTGTGTCCATTGGCTTCATCACCCTCCGGTTCTGTGAGTCCTCCCACTGCTGCAACCAAATTCGCAGTACTCCTTATTGTTCCACTGTTAGCATTTATATATGTACTGTCTATATCAGTACCGTCAAGCGGCATATAGCCGATCTTGACCTGAGGTGTAAGCGACTCGCCCTGGTATTCTCCGCTGACAAGCCCCAGACGAAGCTCTATGCTCTCTATCTTCGACAGATCATAATTGCCTATATACCATATTGAATTATCCTGTGTTGTATATCCTACATCTCTTTCAGCGCCATATTCATCCACTTTTATCGTCTGTGATCCAGCAGTTGATGATTTGGGCTGGTCATTAACGATTATCGCTCCCTCCGGGATAGGTTCCGCGGTAGGTGCTGTAGTCGCCGGTGCGGTCGGCGTCGCTGTCGCTGTTGCAGTCGCCGTTGCTGTTGCAGTCGCTGTAGCGGTCGGCGTTGCTGTAGCTGTTGCCGTAGCGGTCGCTGTTGCCGTTGCTGTAGGCTCCGGCGTCGGCAGCTCGCCCGTATAATACACCTCGATCTCCGCGCATGTCGCGCTGGATCTGTTGCCGCAGAACACAATATATCTGACGCCGCCGAAATCGCCGGAAAGCGTTACCGTGTCATATACATCGCCCGTCCTGGTGCCGTATGAGGCTGTTACGGCGTCAGTTAAATTATGCGGTGTACCGTTATTCATTCTCGCCCAATTCTGCTTTAGCGTTACAGAATCATCGGTCAGGACGCCGTTTGCGTCAGCATCACTCTCGCCCGCAACGCCTATAACAGCCGCCTGATGAACGTTCCTTGCAACTATCCTGGAGACCTGCGCCGTTACGCCTAAGTCTATAACAGTCATAAAATTTGTGGACTGTCCGGCAGTGAACACCGTATCGGCGCTGCCGTCTATGAGACTGCCGCCGTTCTGGCTTTCGCTCTTAACGGCGTCTGTGAGAGTTACATCGCCGCCGTTGTTTATGCTGTATTGAGTATTCTTATCCGTTATCGCGTAGGCATACACCGCCGCCGAGGACAGATCCAACTTCTGATCTTCAGCAACGTCTGTATACGTGAGCGTCAGCATCGGCACAAGCCGGTCCGCCGGGATGACATACTTCCCCGATCCGTCCACGGTCGTTTCCACATCGGTAAATTCAACATTGCATGCCGCTCCCTCGTTGTCCTTTGTATAGAAGCGTATGTCTGATGTGGTCTCGCCTTTACCCATATCTCCCGAAAGGATAAAATCAAAATTTTGTCCCGGCGTTACAGCTGAAACAGGTATCTCTATATTATTTGTCCACTGCGCAAGCGTGTTTTCCGTAACTCCGTTATCATGTATCGCCTTTGTATTCTGCCCTTCCGGAGTGAACGAGGCTATCGGCTCGCTTTCACGCGCCGCCGTTATTTCAGCTGCCACGTCATCATAATTTATTTCTTCCTGTTCCCAGTTCTCAGGGGCAAACGGATACAGATATATATCTCCACTGCCCTTTTTGCGCTCTGTAACAAGCTTAAGGCTTACTCCGCTCAGCTCCTTGCCCTCATCAGTCTCCGGGATCTCAAAGCGCATTGCGCCCACAAAGTCATCTGTGACAGCTCCGTCAGTTATCGTTACCGAAGTCTGCATTGTCTTAGGATCCTGGCCGGTCCTGCCCAGCCTGAGCTGCATATCATAGGCCGGTGTCAGCTCGACCGTATTGCCATCCTCCGCAGCGCCGGCTATGGACGGCGCCGCTGTGAACGAGGTCATGAAGATCGCAAATGCGGAAACTGCGCTCAAAAGTCTCTTTGATCTCATCATTTATCAACTCTCCCCTTGATTCACCTTTTCTAATATGATCTCTCTTATATTGATAAGGTAAGTATTCGGTATAAGCTCCTCGGATACGGTCAGCTTGTTCTCTCCCGCTGTGAGCTCAAACTCGCCTATCTCCTCATAAACGTAAGTCGTCCATGAGCCGGTCTGCGCGAATTCATGCGAGACCTCCGTATCGTTGACCTTTATCTTAGCCGTGCCTCCGCCTGAGCCTTGGTTCGCGGCATAATTCATCGTTACCTTATACGTCCCCGGTGTGCTGCAATTGAATGTATATTCAACAGACTGATCTGCCGTGAAGTTCGCTACATTCTGCACACCCTCATCGTTTTCCTCTATATTCAGCATACCGCCGACAAGCAGCGCATCCGATGGCATCAGCTGTATCGGTCCGGCAGCCTCTCCTGTGCTGAACGTGCAGTAAAGCTGCGGCGCAAGCTCCCCGGCCACATAGCATCTTGGCTTGTTGTCCTCATCCATGCCGTAGCGGTCATAGTTTACCGAGGTGGCAAAAAGCTCGACTATATTGTTCTCGTCCATATTCTCCTTGAGCATTTCAAGACTGAGCGTGAATATGTACTGATTATCCTCGTTCAGCTCCGCCTGCGCGAACGGCTGCGTCTTTTCCTCCTGAGGAACTGCGTTCTCCATATCTCCCCAGGTGGGCAGCAGTGCCGAAATATTGTCGCATACAGCGTTATAGCCGGCCTTATCCTCAGCCGCTACCGCTCCTCCCTCGCGCGGCTCCATGTACGAGGAATCGTTCCAGTCTGTCTGGCTTATGGTCTCCTCATACATAAACAGTCCGAGCGGCATATCACCGTTGCTGTGCCTGTTTATTATGAGCCTTATGCTCGTGAGCTCGCTCTCGCGCTCCATTATATCGCTGAGATCGAACCGCATCAAAAACGCCATGCCCTGCGCGCCCTGGAACTCATCATAGAGCTTAAGACCGTTCGCGGTGTCATCCTCGGTCATATACTGCGCGTTCTTGCCGTACAGCCTGAAATTCATGCTGTTTGCGCTGGTCGATTTACGCACCTGAACGGCCGCCGTATAATACGTCTGTGTTTCCGCCGCTCCCGATGTAGCGCTCTGAGCCGCCTCCGGGATCTGACGCTTGGTCTCATCCATAGCGCGATCTATGATCGTAAGTATCTCGGCGCGTGTAACATACGCGCCCGGATCAAACGTCTCGTCCTCATAGCCGGTCATTATCCCGGATATATACGCTTTTATAACGTAATCCTCATACCCCGGGCTGACCTCATCAAAGTCTGTTATATACTGCTTATATTCATCAAGATCAGAGGGGAAATATTCCGCCTTTAGCGAATTTACTATCGCCTTCGCGCATTTTTCCCTCGTCATATAATCGCCGTAATCCGCGTAATCGCCGTTCTCGAAGATCCCTTCGCTGAGCAGCTCGCGTATAAACGGCATCGCCCAGTATCCGTTGCTCACAACATAAAAGTTGCCGTTCCATGCGCTGTATATCTTCGCAAACTCCGCGGCGGTCACGGGATCATCCGGATGGAAATTTCCGTCCTCGTAGCCGTCAAGATAATTCTTGTTCGTGCAGTCGACTATTATCTCCTCCGCCCAGTGTCCCTGACAATCCGGGAACCTGGAGCCGAAAAAGCCGAGGCCTCCGGCGGCTCCCGCGCCCTGATGAGACTGACCGGAGGAAGTATCATCATTGATATCCTCCTCTGTTCTCTCTATGAGCATCGCTCTCACTGCGCGTGCCGGCTCTGCCGCGGAGGCAGGGCCTGAAGCCGTGCTTTCGTCTACAACGCTCGTTCCCTCGTCCGGATCCTCCGAGCCTTCCTCATCATCGCTCGTGGTTTCCATTGCCGATGATGATGTGTCATTCGGATCGCTTTCCGTCTCTTCCGGCCCATCCGATACGACTCTTATATATCTGTAAGCTATGTCGTCCGAAACAGCTACAGTATTCCATTCACCGCCCACAGTCGTTTCCGCCTCGCCGATAATATTGAAGCTTGAATAGTCCTGAGAACCGTATACGGTTATCCCGCCGCGCGCTCCGCTCCCGGCTATAAAGAACCGGCAGCTGTCAAGCACAGCAGGAGCCTCTCCGAGATCTATCGTGTATGCCGATACATCGAGCGGAGTCATGCTGTTTAAGGTCTCGTCTGCCGCAGACAGATCTGCCGTGAACAGATCCTCCGCAAGCTGCTCGGCGGTTATGCCCTCGCCGTCGATAGAGACGATCATATCCGCCGTTATGTTTATTATGCCGCCGCTGACCTCTGTCTCGTCCTCCCCGGCAGCCGAGCTTATCACGCAGCTGCCGAAAAGGAGAGACAGCGCGGCTATCGCACTGATCAGCCTTTTCATCTATAATTACAGGCTCCTTTCAAAATCCTCACGGCCTATGCCGTTTACCCTTGTGTTTCCCTCAGATCAAGTATTATCGTAGTAAGCGGTTCCATTGTCAGTTCTCCGTTCAGCCAGATCTGCTCACCGCTCACTATATCCTCCGCGCTCTCAACGTCTGCATTGAATTTGATCGTTACTGGCTTGTTCTCATCCGAACAGTTCATTATAACGACATACGGTCCGTATTTTGCTATATCGACACGTCTCAGACCTAATGGCGCTGTCATGTAGCCGTTGCCGTGACATGACCAGCTGTCATTCATCTCATGCCAGCGGAACACCTGCGAAGTCGTAGCATGCTCGCGGTCTCTGTCCTCATACGCTGTGCCGTCGTATTCGCTCCTCCAGTTCAGCGTCATCCTGACGATCTCGTCATTGTTGCGGAACGCCAGTGACTCTGCGATCTCATCTGTAAACACATATTCCTTCGGATTTCCGTACTCATCGACATTCCATGGCTCGTTCGGGAAGTATATCCCCGAGCCGAGATCGAATTTCGTTATATACACGCCATTGTCAAGCAGCTTATAATATATCTCGTATGCCGCCTGTGCGCGTGACATGATCTCATTATACTTGATCTCC
>CAJFVT010000146.1 GCA_904420525.1 uncultured Clostridia bacterium
TGCTCATGAGTTTTATTTGATTCTTAAGGCTCACTTGAGTTCAAAGAGACCTAAGTGATCAGAAAAAAGTGAAAGGATTTGGAAGATCTGGATCGTTATAGTTCTCACAAATATCGATCCAGTAATCAAGCCCTTCTTTTATTGTCGCGCAGACCTCTTCATAGTCATCTTTTTCAATATGACCATGGTCCATCATGCACTTATAAAATTTTTTAAGACTTGTAGATGTGCTTTTTATAGATGAAGGAGTAGACCACATACATTTGTGTATAAAAAAATCAGCAAAAAAGTCATCAAGCATACTACAGCCTTCTCTTATATCCGCTCCTCCGAATCGGATCAAGAAAGTGTTGATATAAAATTCGGAATTATCTAAATGTTTGTTTGCTGTTTTTACGCTGATCCCTGATTTCTCAAGATAGTCACTGAATTCATTCAGATATTCATTGTTTTGACAAATAAGCTGTTCGCATCTTTTCTGGTATGCTTCATAGCTTTCAAATTCTTCATTTCTCATATTAATAACCTTTCTATGTACAGATTGCGATCGAAATTTCTTCAAGAGGATTATTTTTAAAAAAGTTTTTCGGTAAAGCGTTATCCATGGGGCTCCTATAACTTTCATTATCCTTGATGTTCTTAATTTTATCACATTTTTTCAGGATTTGCAATACAAATAATGAAATTTTCAAGGAAGCAAATGTCTTTATGTTATATCGGAGTATTTGATATTTTAAGAGTATTATTATAAAATCAAATAAATCGATAAATATTTAAAATAGGTATTGACTTTAACCATGGTTAAGCCTATATAATTATTACATTAAATCAGTTCAAATACGTCATGATATGGAGGTGCGGATAATGACGATAAAGGAAGCTTCAGAAAAAATAGGTATATCGATAGATAACCTTAGGTATTATGAGAGAATAGGATTAAAAATGCCTGAAACGTATCATATGAAATGTGGTATAAGTATTAGACATTGCGGATATATAGTGATAAAATATACTTGTAGAAAACATAGATATCAGACAACTGAGAAACGAACATTTCGCGGCCGACAGACAGATATATCAAACGGAGGATAATATGACTATATACGAGGCAAGCAAGAAATACTGCATACCTATCAAAATATTAAAGCAATATGAAAGCATGGAGCTTTGCGGAACGGTGAAACGTGTTATGGGAGCATGGGAGTATAATGACAGTGATATTGAAAGACTGAGTATGATCATGACGCTGCACGATATCGGGTTTTCAAAGGAAGATATAGACGAATATATGAAGCTTATGCTTTCAGGGAAGAATAGCGAAGAATGTATAACGATGCTGAATAAAAGGAGAGAACTTATTCTTGATAAGATCCACCTTATGGAAAAGCAGATAAATAATATTGATTATCTTAGGAATGAAATGCAAAGGTAAAAGCAACAGGAGATGAGGAATAATGAAGTGTAAAGCACAGGTAGGATTGTACGCGGCAGCAATGCTATGTATAGCTCTGGCTTTGGGCAGCTGCGGAGAACGGGCTTCAGAGCAGGCGGCAGTGCGTGTGACTCCAACACGGCCGCCGGAGTATATCGTTTTTAATGATGAGAATATAAGCCTGAGTGATTACGCATCACTTATATCCCTATATGGACAGCTGAGCTATGAAAACGTAAGTGTTGAGGATAGAGACGATTTTGCCGCTGCGGCCGAGAGGTATGATCTGGAGCAGCTATATGATCTGTATGACTTTATAGCCTCGCTTCCGGAAGCGGAAGCAAATGAACTGCACAGGATAATGCTTGAAGCATTGAACAACACGTGAGGATAATGAAAATGAAAACCAAAATGATTTTTAAAATTGCCGTCGATATTGGCATGACAATGATCATGCTGCTGCAGATGGCATATGTTTTTGCCGACTACAGGACGCATATGTGGCTGGGAATAGCGGAATTTATATTATATATAATTCACAATATATTTAATCGCAGATGGTATGCCGCGCTTTTCAAGGGCAAATACAATACGATAAGAACGGTGCATACTGTTATAAATATTGCTGTGCTTGCGTCGATGGCAGGTCTGATGATAAGCGGGATAATACTATCAAACGCTTTTGGACTTATCAGGATACATACGGGAAGGGCTTTTGCAAGGCAGCTGCATATGCTGTCCTCATACTGGGGCTTTGCGTTTATGTCACTGCATCTGGGGCTTCACTGGGGCATGTTCATGGAAATGGCGAGAAACCGGATAAAGCCTATGTCGAAGGCGCAGATATTTGCAGTCAGGATCGCCGCGTGCATGATCGCGCTGATCGGCATATACGCTTTCATAGATAACGAGATCATATCATATATGCTGCTGACGCGGGAGTTCGCGGGCTTTGACATGACAAAAGGCCTTGCGGGATTTATAGCTGAACATATTGCAATGATGGGAATGTATATATTTATTGCGCATTACGGAACAGCGCTTTTGAGCAAGATAAAATAGGTGATCACATCACTAATAAAAGGAAAGGGGAAAGATGAATGAACATTTTGGTGATCGAGAGCAGTCCGCATAAAATGGGCTCGTCAAATCAGCTGGCAGAGAATTTCATACGCGGAGCGGAGGAAAAGGGGCATAATATAAGCGTTTTTGACGCTGCCAGAGCAAATATCGCTCCCTGCAGGGGCTGCGACTTCTGCGGGATGGACGGTCCGTGCTGTCAGAAGGACGATATGGAAAGGCTGCGTGACATGCTTCTGAAAACAGATATGGCGGTATTTGTAACTCCGCTTTACTATTTCGGGTTTTCAGCGCAGATGAAAGCGGTTATTGACCGTTTCTACAGCTTTACAGGTCGGCTGACGGCAAGACGATTGAAAACCGCTCTTATCGCGGCGGCGTGGGACAGCAACGACTGGACCATGAAGGATCTGAGATCTCATTATGAAACGCTGTGCAGATATATGCACTTTGAGGATCAAGGGCAGATATTGGGCATCGGATGCGGCACACCGTCAATGACGGCGCGCACTGAATTTCCTGAAAGAGCATATGAGCTTGGCAGAGCTATGTAATAGACAGGTAATATAATACAAGGAGGATATCAAATCATGGAGTACACAAGATTGGGGAATACAGACATAGAGGTGTCAAAGCTGTGCGTTGGCTGTATGAGCTTTGGGAAAGCCGGTACAATGCACGATTGGACTCTTGATGAGGCGCAGAGTGAGGAAGTTATAAAGCACGCGCTCGAGCTGGGGATAAATTTCTTTGATACCGCCAACGGCTATTCGGCCGAAACCAGTGAGGAATATCTTGGCAGAGCGCTGAAGAAAAATACTGCACGAGATAAGGTCATTATCGCTTCAAAGGTATATTTCAACGAGGGTCGTCTGTCAAGGAAGGCGATAATGAGAGAAATAGACGGCACGCTCTCAAGGCTGGGTACGGACTATCTTGATCTGTATATCATCCATCGTTTTGATTATGACACACCGATAGAGGAGACAATGGAGGCGCTGCATGAGCTTGTGAAGGCCGGCAAGGTGCGTGCTTTGGGCGCATCGGCAATGTACGGCTATCAGTTCCATAATATGCAGCTCGCGGCAAGAGACAATGGCTGGACGCAGTTTTCGGCGATGGAAAACCACTACAACCTGCTTTACAGGGAGGATGAGAGGGAGCTGATCCCGATATGCAGGCAAATGAATGTATCACTGATGCCGTACAGTCCGCTCGCGGCGGGGCATCTAGCAAGAGCGGAATGGAGATCTGATTCCGTAAGAAGCAAGACAGACCGTGTAGCAATGGGAAAATACGATCGTATGGAGGAGCAGGATATGCTGATCGTGAACAGGGTACATGAGCTTGCTGAAAAGCATGGCTGCAAGATGTCCCAGATCGCTATAGCATGGCTGTGGGCAAGGGGCGTTGCATCACCCATAATCGGAGCCACAAAGACGAGGTATCTTGACGATGCTGCGGGTGCGTTTGATGTAAAACTCACTTCGGAGGATATTTCGTATCTGGAGGAGCTGTACGTGCCGCATCCGGTAGTAGGCGCGATAGATAAAAATCCCGATCAGGGCGTAGTTCTGCTCGATGAAAAGAAATAATGAGGTGCTTTGGATATGAAAAAGACGATATCAATCTTTCTTGCGGCAAGCAGTATGTTCACACTTTGGGGAGCTACCGGCTGCGCTGCCGATGAAGCTGATTTGCAGACGGATGGCAATACCGAGATCGTGCTGCGGATAGACGACCCGATGATGACGGTAAACGGCGCTGAAAAAGAGATAGATCCTGGAATGGGGACCGCGCCGGTGATAATCAATGACCGTACGCTGCTTCCGGTGAGAGCTGTGATCGAGGAGCTGGGCGGAACTGTCGGATGGGATGACGAAACGCGCGAGGTCACTCTCGGATATGAGGGCAGTGAGATAGTGCTGACTATAGACAGCACTTCGGCTGCGCTCAACGACCAGGCGCAGACGCTCGACACCACGCCTGTCATAATAAACGACAGGACGATGCTGCCTATACGCTTTATAGCGGAGAGCTTCGGCTTTGACGTTGAATGGGATCAGTCCACTCAGACGGTCACGATCTCAGGCTCGGCTGCGGAAACCGCTCAGTCTGAGCCGACAGCCGCGCCGGCGGAGAGTACGACCGCGGAGCCTTCAACAGGTCCGCAGGCTGGCGAGCAGGAGGAAAACAGGATGCTCGTAGTATACTTCTCGGCGACCGGAAACACGGAGTCACTTGCGCAGACGATAGCGGAGGTCACGGGAGCGGACATATATGAGATAGTGCCGGAGGAGCCGTACACGAGTGAGGATCTTAACTATTCGAATGACGGCTGCCGGGCAGATCAGGAGATGAACGATCCCGATGCGCGTCCGGCGATAGCGGGAGGGATAGAAAATATAGACGAATACGATACTATCCTTCTCGGTTACCCGATCTGGTGGGGAACGATGCCGAGGATAATAAACACGTTCCTTGATACCTATGATCTTTCGGGCAAGACGATAATGCCGTTCTGCACGAGCGGCGGGACCGGTATCACGACCTCGGTATCGGACATCAGGGACATCTGCACTGATTCAGAGGTGACCGATGGCCTCAGAGGTTCGGCATCCACAGATGGATCGGAAATAGAGGAATGGCTTGAAAGCTTTTAAAATAGCAGTGACAATGCTGAAGGGGCTGTTGCAAAACGGAAAAACGGTAATGCGGCACGGAGCTCAAAGCCGGTCATCTATGTCATTCGGAGTGTTCTTATTGGATCGCAAGATCCTTTAAGAACACTTTTTTCTGTGTAAAGCTGCTTGAATGAAATATTTGATATAATATAAAGACATATTTTTGCGATAAATCGGAGCATATATGATCAATTGTACATTGTATACTATATCTTGCCTGCTTCGGAGGAAAAGCGTTGTACTATTATTTTTCTGCAAATGCTTGAATTTTATGTGAAAAAATGATATAATAGACATAGGAGCATAGTTAGTGAAATGAAGCCGTTTGACCGGCTTCATTTTAAGATGTGTTTTTTATATCGTTTTAAAGCGATGCTGTACATACTGCAGCTTTGATATCATATCAAGATATATATAACTTTTTTGGAGGCGGAAATGGTTCGTAAGCTTTGGAAATTCAGAAATGACAAGATAAGACCCGATGCTGTCCGAGCGGCTGCGGAACAGAATAACATTCCGCCTATAATAGCGAGCGTGCTGCTCAATCGCGGGATAGAAGCAGGGGAGTTCGGCGCTTTTTTGGCAAAATCGAAAAGGGATATAAAAAATCCAATGACAATGCTTGATATGGATAAGGCGGCTGAGAGGATAAAAAAAGCGGTCGAAAATAAGGAGAAGATAGTTATTTACGGCGATTATGATGTGGACGGGATAACCTCAACGGCTCTTTTGTACGACTTTCTCTCGTCTCTCGGCGCGGATGTAATATATTATATCCCGGACCGAAAGGATGAAGGCTACGGGATAAATATAATGGCGGTCAATAAGCTTATGAAGGAGGGCATGAAGCTCCTTATAACGGTCGACTGCGGAATAACAGCTATCGGAGAGGTGGAATTTGCAAAGCTGCAGAAGGTAGATGTTGTAATAACAGATCATCACACTTGCAAGGAAAGGATACCTGAGGCGGCAGATGCGGTCGTAGACCCTAAGCGTGAGGATGATGATTACGGCTTTGACGGGCTTGCGGGAGTAGGAGTGGCGTTTAAGCTCGTTCTCGCGCTGTCGATGGTAATGGGACTTGATACAGGAGAATGTTTTGACCGTTATTGTGATATAGCAGCTATCGGAACGATCGCGGATGTTGTGCCGCTTGTTGATGAAAATCGAGTTATAGTCGATAAAGGCTTAAAGCAGCTTGAGGAACCGCGCAGACCGGGGCTTACGGAGCTGTTTAAAGTGGCGGGGATAGCCGGAAAGAAGATTACGGCTTCATCGATAGCGTTTGCTGTAGCGCCAAGAATGAATGCCGCAGGCAGGCTTGGCACCGCAAGGACAGCAGTGGAGCTGCTGCTTACGAAGGACAGCGCGCGTGCGGCTGAGATAGCTCTTGAGCTGGATAATGAAAACAAAGAGCGGCAGGCGACTGAGCAGCAGATACACAAGGAGGCGCTTGAGCTTATCGCGGCCGATGCGAATTTCCAGAAGAAAAAGATCATAGTTCTGGCAAAAGAGGGTTGGCATAACGGAGTGATAGGGATAGTGGCATCGAGGATAACCGAAATGTTTTACAGACCTTGTATATTGCTGTCGCTGAGCAACGGAGTCGGAAAGGGAAGCGGAAGAAGCATACCGGGATTCAATCTTTTTGACGCTCTGAATGAGTGTGATGATCTTCTTACAAATTTCGGCGGTCATGCTGTGGCGGCAGGACTTGGTATAAATGAGAACAACATAGAGGCGTTCACAAAAAAGATAAACGCATATGCCGATGGTATAATGACTGAACAGGACATGATACCATCGGTAAAAATAGACTGCATACTGCATGAGAATAATATCAGCCTTGCGGCAGCGAGGGCGATAGCAAAGCTTGAGCCGTACGGGATGGGGAATGAGCGTCCGGTATTTGTAATAAAGGATGTTGAGGTGATACAGATCTCGGCAGTGGGCGCGGACGGAAAGCATCTGCGTATGAAGATCGCAAGGAACGGGGTAACTGCAGCGTGTATAGGCTTCGGTCTGGGCGAATATGTTAATGAGATACAGCCGGGCGGCAGAGTGCATCTGGCGTTCAGGTTTGATATAAATACCTATCAGGGTAATGAAAGTCTGCAGCTGCAGCTTGCAGATATAAAAATGGTGTGACCGGCTGTGCCGCGGGCGCAGTCTGTTGAGAGAGGATGACAGCCATGGCAGAAAACGAGAAAAGTGCGATACTGGAGCCGGAGATAATACCGCAGAGAAATCTGAAGGATACGGATAAGCTTGTAGAAGAAATAATAGAGATGCTTCGCGGATACAGCCCGAATGCAAATTGCGATATGGTATATGTTGCGTACAGGTTTGCGAGATCGCTGCATAAGGGACAGAAGAGAAAGAGCGGCGATCCGTATATAGTCCATCCTGTGGAGGTAGCATATATCGCCGCGCAGCTTAATCTTGACAGTACCACTATAGCGGCATGTCTGCTACATGACGTTGTCGAGGATACAGGATGCACGTACGACGATGTGGAGACTTTGTTCGGAAAGCCGGTCGCCGAGCTGGTGGACGGAGTCACGAAGCTGAAGCAGATAAAGTATTCATCACGCGAGGAGCAGCAGGTGGAAAATCTGAGAAAAATGTTCCTTGCTATGGCGAAGGATATACGGGTGGTGATCATAAAGCTCATAGACAGACTCCATAATATGCGTACCATGAATTTTATGCCGAGGCATAAGCAGCTGCGCATCTCAAAGGAGACACTTGACGTATATGCTCCGCTTGCGCACAGGCTGGGTATGTCAAAGATAAAGATAGAGCTTGAGGATCTTTCGCTCAAATATCTCGATCCTGTAGCGTATGAGGAGATACGCGAAAGCATCAATCAGAAAAAGAGCGCGCGTGATAAATATATTGCGGATATAATGGATATTTTGCGCAAAAAGCTTGAAGAGGTGCATATAAAAGGCACAGTAATGGGCCGGGCAAAGCATTTCTACAGCATATTCAGAAAAATGTATACCCAGGGCAAAACGATCGACGAGCTTTATGATCTGTTTGCGGTCAGAGTTATAGTGGACACTATTCAGGACTGCTACGCGGTATTGGGTATGGTGCATGAGATGTATACTCCGGTGCCGATGAGGTTTAAGGACTATATAGCAATGCCTAAGCCGAATATGTATCAGTCGCTGCATACGACTGTTATAGGACCGAACGGCACGCCTTTTGAGATACAGATACGCACATGGGAGATGCACAGAGTCGCAGAGAACGGTATTGCGGCGCACTGGAAGTATAAAGAGGGAATAAGCGGCGCCACGGATATGGATTCAAAGCTTGAATGGGTGCGGACGCTTCTTGATACACAGCAGAATATAATAGATACGGATGAATTTTTTAATACGCTTAAATTTGATCTGTTCGCAGATGAGGTGTTTGTATTTACTCCGAATGGAAAAGTTATCGCGCTGCCGGCTATGAGTACGGTTATAGACTTTGCGTTTGCGATACATTCCGAGGTAGGCTATAAAATGAGCGGCGCAAAGGTGAACGGAAAAATAGTTCCGAACAATTATACGCTCAAAAACGGTGAGATCGTTGAGATACTAACGGCAAATACGCATGGACCGAGCAGGGATTGGCTTAAGATCTGCCGTACCTCGCGCGCAAGAAATAAAATAAATCAGTGGTTTAAACGTGAGAAACGTGACGAAAATATAGAAGAGGGCAAGGAAATGATAGAGCGCGAGCTGCGGCGTTTGGGGAATACCCATGCGCAGCTGTTCCGCCCTGAGTGGGTGAGCCTGATAACGCGGCGATACGGCTTTAATTCGATAGACGATCTTTATGCCGGGGTCGGTTACGGAGGTATAACCGCGAGCAAGGTCGTTATGCGTCTGCGGGAGGAATGGCTCAAGGAGATGCATGAGAAGGAAAAGGATACGGATCTCCAGTCAGTAATAGAGAAGTCGGCAAAGCAGACTGATAAGACCGGCAAGCGCCGTCATTCCTCAAACGGTGTTATCGTAAAGGGAATAGATAATTGTCTTGTCCGGCTTGCGCACTGCTGTAATCCGGTTGCGGGTGATGAGATAATCGGATTTATAACAAAGGGCAGGGGAGTGAGCGTGCACAGAGCGGACTGCGCTAATATAAAGCCTGTAAATCTAGCGCCGGAGGACAGGGCGAGGCTTATAGAGGTATCGTGGGATACGGAGCGTTCGTCCTCGTATGTTGCGAACATACGAATAACCGGACGTGATCGCGATGGTATGCTGCTTGACGTCACAAACGTGCTTATAAATCTAAAAATACCGTTCAAGTCAGCAAATGCGTATGTTACAAAGGACAAGGAAGCGGTCATCCAGGTCGGAGTTGAGATAAAGAACACATCTGATCTGGCGCTGCTCACTAAGAAATTTAAGCAGCTGCCGGGTGTGACCTCGGTAACGAGAGCTGTACAGTGAAGAGGGATATAGATGAGGAAAACAGAAGTAAAAATCGAGACTGAGTTCATAAAGCTTGACCAGCTGCTGAAATTCAGCGGACTTGCTTTTTCGGGCGCCGAGGCTAAGAGCATGGTCGCAGATGAGATGGTGTCGTTTAACGGCGAGCTGTGTACAATGCGCGGGAAAAAGGTAAGACCAGGAGATGTTGTAACGGTGAGCTTTGAGGACGAACCGATCGAGATCACGGTGGTGTAGATGTATATAGAGCGTCTTTCGCTTAGGAGCTTTAGGAATTATGAAACGGCAGAGCTTGAATTTTCTCCGCTCACAAATGTTATTTACGGCGATAATGCTCAGGGAAAAACAAATATACTCGAAGCTGTGTATCTGTTTTCGCAGGGGCGCAGCCATAGGGCAAAGACCGACAGAGAGCTGATACGCTTCGGAGATGAGTTTGCAAGACTTTCTCTCGATTTCCGTGATGCTGAGCGCGGCTACAGCTGCAGCATGCAGATAGCCAAAAACGGACGAAAGTCAGTATCTATAAATCATGTGCATATAATGAAGCTGAGCAAGCTGATGAACTATCTCAATGTCGTGATGTTCTCGCCGGAGGATCTGAGCCTTGTAAAGGGCTCGCCTTCGGTGCGGCGCAGATTTATAGACAGCTCCGTAAGTCAGCTGTATCCTTCGTATCTTGCCGCGCTGATCGATTATAATAAGGCGCTTATGCAGAAAAACAGTCTGCTTAAGGCGCTTCGCGCAAAGGGAAGCCGCACTGATCTGATGCTTTCGGTATGGAATGAGCAGCTCGCGAGGTCGGGGTCAAAGATAATGGAGGCACGCCAACGGTTCACAGATTTTATAGGTGAAGCATCGGCGGCAGTGCAGAGCGAGATCTCAGATGAGACGCTGAGTATAAAGTACCGCCCGGGTATCAGGACTGATGACAGTTCTCCGGAGGCTGTATTCGCGTACCTGAGCGAGCGTGAGAGCCGCGAGATAGATATGGCGGCTTCAATGTATGGTGTCCAGCGCGATGATCTGGATATATGCATAAACGGACGCGAGGCGAGAATGTTCGGCTCGCAGGGGCAGCAGAGGACTGCGGCGCTGAGTATGAAGATAGCGCAGGCCGAGTATATAAAGAGTATAAAGGGAGAACATCCTGTTTTGCTGCTTGATGATATCATGAGTGAGCTTGACATAAACAGACGAATGTATCTTTCGGAACGGATAAGGGATAAGCAGGTGCTTATAACCTCTACCGATACGGATCTGATAGATAAGGATACTGATACTCGTTTGTTCAGGATAGAAAACGGAACGGTGATAAAATAATGTATCTGAGGATAAGCAACAGCCAGATAGTGCTGAAATCAGACATAATAGGGATTTTTGATATGGACAACACCACTGTTTCGCGTCAGGGCAGGCATTTTCTGCCTGATGCGGAAAAGGCCGGCGGGATAGTATATTCTGCCGATGAGCTGCCAAAATCGTATGTGGTAACGGAGAGCGGTGGTAAAACCACGGTTTATCTCTCATCGCTCTCCTCGAAGGTACTTATAAATAGGGCAAAGACTTCGGAGCTGCTTTCATAAAAGCTGCGGAGAAATAGAACAAACTGAAAGGAATGATCACGGTAATGGAGAATAAGAAAGATACGACATATGACGAAAGCCAGATACAGGTACTTGAGGGGCTTGAGGCTGTAAGGAAAAGACCCGGTATGTATATCGGTTCCGTTTCTCAGGCGGGTCTGCATCATCTTATATATGAGATCGTTGATAACTCTATTGACGAGGCGCTTGCAGGCTACTGCGACCGCATATTGGTGGATCTGAATGCTGACGGTTCAGTAACGGTAGAGGATAACGGACGCGGCATCCCTGTGGGTATACATCCGCAGCAGGGCATACCTACGGTAGAGGTGGTCCTTACTATTCTCCATGCCGGAGGTAAGTTTGGCGGCGGCGGATACAAGGTGTCCGGCGGATTGCACGGAGTAGGTTCGTCTGTAGTCAATGCGCTTTCAGAGAGGCTTGAGGTAGAGGTGTCAAACGGCGAGCATGTGTATTATCAGAGTTACGAGCGCGGTAAGCCGACATGCAAGCTGAAAATAATTGGCGATACAGATAAAACAGGAACCAAGATAACCTTCATGCCTGATGCCGAAATATTTGAAACTCTCGATTATGATTATGAAATACTGCTTAAAAGACTTAGAGAGCAGGCCTTTCTGAACAAGGGTGTAAGGATAATTTTCACGGACAGGCGAGTAGCGGAACCTAAATCGGTTGAGCTGTATGCAGAGGGCGGTATAAAGGAATTTGTTCAGTATATAAATAAGAACAAGGATGCGATCCATGACGAGGTAGTATATTTTGAGGCAAAGCGCGGGGATGATATGGAAGTAGAGGTCGCAATGCAGTATACTACGGCCTACTCTGAAACGATCCTGAGCTTTGCCAACAACATCCATACAGTTGACGGAGGTATGCATGAGACAGGCTTTAAATCCGGTCTTACAAGAGTGCTCAACGACTATGCAAGAAAATATAAGCTTCTCAAGGAGAAGGACGCTAACCTTATGGGCGAGGATACGAGAGAGGGGCTTACGGCGGTAATAAGCGTAAAGGTCGCAGAGGCTCAGTTCGAGGGACAGACGAAAACGAAGCTTGGCAACAGTGGAGCAAGGACGCTTGTTGAGAGCGCACTGAACGATAAATTGTCAGCGTTTTTGGAGGAAAATCCGAAGATAGCGCGCGCTATAATAGAAAAGACGATAAGTGCATCGAGAGCGCGTGAGGCTGCGCGCAAGGCGCGCGAGGCAACGCGCAAGAGCTCGGCCGCAAATAATTCGTCATTGCTCGGAAAGCTTGCGAGATGCACCGATGAGGGCGCGGATTATGCGGAGCTTTTCATAGTCGAGGGCGACAGCGCGGGCGGAAGCGCGAAGCAGGGCAGGCACAGGCGCTATCAGGCGGTGCTGCCACTATGGGGCAAGATGCTCAATGTTGAAAAGTCGAGGATAGACAAGGTATACTCAAATGAAAAGCTGCTGCCGATAATCCAGGCGCTCGGCGCCGGGATAGGCGAGGATTTCGATGTAAACAATTTGAAGTACGGAAAGATAATAATCATGGCCGACGCCGATGTTGACGGCTCACATATAAGAACGCTGCTTCTGACATTCTTTTTCAGATATATGCGTCCGCTCATCGAGCAGGGGCATGTGTATATAGCGCAGCCGCCGCTGTTCAAGGTGTTCAAGGGCAAGAACAAGGATCTTGTTGAAAGATTTGTGTTTGATGAGGATGAGCGCGACAGGGCAATAGCGGAGCTTGGCAAGGGAGCGAAGGTACAGCGGTATAAAGGTCTCGGAGAGATGGATCCGGAGGAGCTGAAGGAAACAACGATGGATCCGGAAAAGAGAACGATACTTCGAGTAGACCTTGAGGATGCGATCGCAGCGGATCAGATCTTCACGATCCTGATGGGCGAAAAGGTAGAGCCGCGCCGAGAGTTCATAGAACAGAACGCACAGTACGCTACAAATCTTGATATATGAATTAACCGTATAGATCTCCTTTTGGTATCATATAATATAGCTGAAAACTTTTTTATGCCAAAGGGGGATCTTTTTGTACGCTGAAAAACCGGAGGAGACAAAAACAGCGAAGCTGCTCAAGCATTTCATACTTTTCGGGATGGGCGGAATCGCTTATATTGTTATTGAGATGCTGTGGCGCGGGTATTCGCATTGGAGCATGTTTATGCTAGGCGGTATGTGCTTTCTTGTGATAGGTTTCATAAATGAGCAAAGCCGCGGAAAGCTGCCGCTGCTTACGCAGATGGCGATAGGCAGCGCGTCAATAACGCTGCTGGAATTTTTGACAGGATATATTGTCAACATAAAGCTTGGGATGAATGTTTGGAGCTATTATGATATGCCGTATAATATTATGGGTCAGGTTTGTCTTGAATATACGGTCATGTGGTTTTTTCTGTCGGCAGGCTGCATATTTGCGGATGATTATCTCAGATACAGACTGTTTGGAGAGGAGAAAGCACGATATAGGCTGATATAGCTATAATTAGGTTTGTTTATAATTTTTGATATGATGGATCATCCATAAAACAGACCGGCAGCATAGGCGAGTACGGTCCCAATGCGGGCGTGCGAATTTTTTTCTGTAAATTAAGCTTCTGTGGTAAAATTTATATTTTTCAGGGCAGGGCATTCGTCCTGCCCA
>CAJFVT010000147.1 GCA_904420525.1 uncultured Clostridia bacterium
AACAGGCGCAGCGGCGCATGGGAGAGCTTGACCGCCTGTTTATCCGCATCTATGAGGACAATGTGGCGGGGCGCATCAACGATGAACGGTTTTCCATGATGAGCAGAAGCTACGAAACCGAGCAGGAACAGCTCAAAGTGAAAATCCAGACCTTGCAGCAGGATATTGAAGCACAGGAACGACAGATTGAAAACTTGGAGCAGTTTATTCAGAGGGTTCACAAATACAAGGATTTGGACGAGCTTACCCCCTATGCTCTGCGGGAACTTGTTAAGGGAGTTTATATTGAAGCCCCCGACAAGAGCAGCGGCAAACGGCGGCAGAATATCCGCATTTCCTATGACCTTGTGGGCTTTATCCCGCTGGATGAACTGATGAAAGAGGAAACGGCATGACCGAAGCCATGCCGTTCCTGCAAAAAATCGATATTACTTTCTTACGACCCCCGACCATTGTGAACAGTCGTTTTTTATGTGTTCCGTTTTAAGGCCTATCAGCAAACACCCTGCTGCATCATAGCTTCCGCTACCTTCATGAAGCCTGCAATATTAGCACCTGCAACGAGGTCGAGCTTACCGCCCTTTGTGCAGTTGTAGTTCTTTGCTGCCGACTCTGCAGCCTCATAGATAGATATCATGATATCATGAAGCTTAGCGTCAACCTCTTCGAACTTCCATGAAAGTCTCTGTGAGTTCTGGCTCATTTCCAGAGCCGATGTAGCAACACCGCCGGCATTTGAAGCCTTGCCCGGTGCGAAGTATACGCCGTTCTGCTGCAGATATTCTGTAGCGTCCGGAGTTGTAGGCATGTTAGCGCCCTCTGCAACAACAAGTGTGCCGTTGGCAACGAGTGCCTTAGCATCGTCGATGAGCAGCTCATTCTGAGTTGCGCACGGAAGAGCAACATCGCACTTAACTGCCTGCCAGAGACCTGCGCCTTCAACATACTTAGCGTTCGGATGAGTATCAACGTATTCCTTGATTCTTCCGCGCTTAACTTCCTTGATATCCTTAACAGCTGCAAGGTCTATGCCGTCCTCGTCGATAACGTAGCCGTTCGAGTCTGAAACAGTGATGACCTTTGCGCCGAGCTCCTGACACTTCTCGCAAGCGTATATAGCAACGTTTCCTGCTCCTGAGATAGCGACAGTCTTGCCGTTGAAATCAGTGCCGAGAGTCTTGAGCATTTCCTGAGCAAGGTAAACAAGACCGTAGCCTGTAGCCTCTGTACGAACGAGTGAACCGCCCCATGTGAGGCCCTTACCTGTGAGAACACCCTCATAAACGTTCTTGAGACGCTTATATTGACCGAACATGAAACCGATCTCTCTTGCACCTGTACCGATATCGCCTGCCGGTACGTCTGTATCAGCGCCGATATGTCTTGAGAGCTCTGTCATAAAGCTCTGGCAGAAACGCATAACCTCATTGTCTGACTTGCCTTTCGGGTCGAAGTCTGAACCGCCCTTGCCGCCGCCGATCGGGAGTGTGGTAAGGCTGTTCTTGAAGATCTGCTCAAAGCCGAGGAACTTGATAACGCTGAGGTTAACTGTCGGATGAAGTCTCAGGCCGCCCTTATAGGGTCCTATAGCGCTGTTGAACTGTACTCTGTAGCCTCTGTTTACCTGTACCTTGCCATTGTCGTCTACCCACGGAACTCTGAACATGATAACTCGTTCAGGCTCGACCAATCTTTCGAGAAGACCTGCCTGCTCAAACTCCGGATGAGCATCGAGCGCCGGCTGGATAGTCTCAAGAACCTCTGTGGCTGCCTGGATAAATTCCGGCTCATTAGGATGGTTCTTCTTTAATTCTTCTAAAACTCTTTCTCCGTATACCAATGGAGACACCTCCTGTAAATAAATTAAAATAAAACTAAAACAGCGATTGCGAAAACGAGTCCGCAAGTCTCTGAAAAAAAGAATACTAAGACTTTTTCAGAATAAAAAAGCCCTTGTAAACCAATTCTAACATAATTATAGCACGTTTACAATCAATGCGCAAGAAAAAATAAAAAAAAAACTGTATTTTTAATGAATTTTTACAAAGAAATATACATATAGACCTGTACAGACTATGCCGTCGAATTTTGAATTATGCTTTTTTGTTCAAAATACAGTAGAGTTATACCGGAATAGCTTGACAAATATTAAAAATAACCGTAAAATTAAGTTAGAGCGAGTAATATCGCATTTGATCGGAAAAGAGACACTGTCTCAAAAAGGGGCGGCGTTGGAACGGCCCGGAAAAAATCAGTATTCAGGAGGGATAGCTTATGTTTTTAAAGGTAACAACGGTAGCGGTTCTGCTGTGCGCATTGTGCGCGATAGTTTTTGCGCTGATCAAGTTTTACAGCGTAAAAGGAAAACCGGAGGGAACCAGACAGATGGCGGATATCGCGGGAAAGATACGCAGCGGAGCGATGGCGTATCTGAGCCGGCAATATAAGACCGTAGCGGTATTTTTCGCTGTCTTATTCATTATATTTTTGATACTTGCAGCGTTTGGATCAATGTCTTGGTTTGCTCCGTTTGCATTCGTAACGGGAGGAGCGTTTTCGGCTCTTGCAGGTTATGTGGGAATGAAGATCGCCACATATGCGAACTCCAGAACGGCAAATGGAGCGCGTGAGAGTCTTAATAAGGGACTGAAGATTGCGTTTTCCTCAGGTTCTGTAATGGGGCTTACGGTGGTAGGATTAGGGCTTTTAAACATATCCGCGTGGTATATCATCATGCATTTCATAGCCGGGCTTCAGGATGCGGAGCTTATGCAGGTGCTTCTGACATATGGGATGGGCGCGTCTTCGATGGCCTTGTTCGCTAGAGTAGGCGGAGGGATATTTACAAAGGCTGCCGATGTAGGCGCCGATCTTGTAGGTAAGGTCGAGGCGGGGATACCTGAGGATGATCCGAGAAATCCCGCGTGTATAGCTGATAATGTGGGAGATAATGTAGGCGATGTTGCCGGTATGGGTGCGGATCTTTATGAAAGCTATGTAGGCTCTATAGTTTCCTGCGGCGCTCTTGCTGTAAGTGCGTTCGGCGGGAGCGGAGGCGCACAGGCAGCGGCAGTAATGCTTCCGATGCTTATAGCGGCTATTGGGATAATAGCATCGATAATAGGAACGTTTTTTGTAAGCACAAAAGAGGGAGCAACACAGAAAATGCTGCTCGGCTCGCTTAGAAAGGGGACCTATGCGGCATCGATACTCTCTGCGGCCGGCTCTGCTGTGCTTATATTTACAATGCTGCCGGATAATAAGGGTCTGTTCATAGCGGTTATCGCAGGTCTGCTGGCAGGTGTTCTTATAGGCTATTTTACAGAATATTATACTTCGGATTCGTACAGTCCCACTCAGAAGCTTTCAGGATCGTCAGAAACAGGCTCGGCTACTATAATAATAAACGGTATCTCGCTCGGAATGGTCTCGACCGCCCTCCCTGTCATAATAATAAGTATAGCGGTGCTGGTCAGCTATTTTGTGGCGGGAGGAGCATCAAGCGCTGAAACGGGGCTTTATGGAGTCGCTCTTGCGGCTGTCGGGATGCTTTCAACTCTGGGCATAACTCTCGCTACCGATGCATACGGTCCCGTTGCCGACAATGCCGGAGGTATAGCGGAAATGGCAGGGCTGGAGCATGCCGTGAGGGAACGGACAGATGCGCTCGATTCGCTGGGGAATACTACAGCTGCGACAGGAAAAGGCTTTGCGATAGGCTCTGCGGCGCTTACAGCGCTTGCGCTGATACTTACTTATGTTGACAGCGTTGGCGCGGATAAGATGGATCTCAGTGTTACGAATCCGGCTGTGCTCATAGGACTTTTTGTCGGAGCGATGCTGCCGTTTTTGTTCAGCGCGCTGACGATGAAGGCCGTAGGAAGGGCGGCGCAGCAGATCGTGGTGGAAGTGAGACGTCAGTTCAGAGAGATAAAGGGATTAATGGAAGGCAAGGCGGAGGCTGATTACCGCAGCTGCGTTGATATATGTACCAGATCAGCGCTGCGCGAAATGATCCTTCCGGCAGCCTTGGGTATAGTGGCGCCGCTTGTGGTAGGCTTTGTTTTAGGACCGGATGGAGTGGTCGGTATGCTGGCAGGAGCGCTTATCTGCGGATTTTCTCTGGCTGTGATGATGGCCAATTCCGGCGGTGCATGGGATAACGCCAAAAAGTATATAGAAGCGGGAAATTTCGGAGGTAAAAATAGCAGAAACCATAAAGCGGCGGTAGTAGGCGATACTGTCGGAGATCCGTTTAAGGATACCTCGGGACCGTCGGTAAATATTTTGATAAAGCTTTTAAGTATGGTATCGATAGTGTTTGCGGGCTTGATCGCCAGCGGGAATTTGATGGATCTGCTCGGATTATGAGCAGTTAGGCAGAAATCAATTGAGGCGGTCATACGTAGCAGAGGCTTTCAGCGTATAGCGGTGAAAGAAATAAAAACATAAATATATTGTCAGAACGCACTGATACGGGTTACAAATGTACGATGTTAAGTGCGTTCTGTTCATTTTGTATATAAAATCGAGAGAACTCAGGCGTTTTTTTATTAGGTATCAAGAGCTATTTTTTTACATTTTGCAATTATTACATGCTGTTTACATTCATGAAAAAAACATTACTAAGCATAAAAACCAATTTACATTGAACAGGTTGAAGATTTTACATGGGAAAACTATAATAAGATTGTGTTCAAAAGCAATAGAGAATTACAATGTACTTACTAGGATCACATTTAATGGAGGTTTATATGCTGGAACTAAAAGGTATTAAAAAGTCATATGATGGAGTGACCGTCCTTGACGGGATAGACTTGTCCATAAACGATGGAGAGATCGTTTCTATACTGGGTTCATCCGGAAGCGGAAAGACCACACTTTTGAATGTCATTCTCGGCATCACGGAAAGCGATTCGGGAAGTATCTTTTTCAACGGCGATGACATAACCGACGCCTCGATGGAGGACAGAGGCTTTAACATCGTATTTCAGGATTATGCATTGTTTCCAAATCTAAATGCGCGTCAGAATATAGTATATGGTCTGCGCAACAAGCCGGATATCTCAACCCAGGAGGAGGTCGATGACCTGATAGAGCTTCTTGGACTTAAGGAACACCTTGACAAGAGGATCGAACAGCTGTCAGGAGGACAGAAGCAAAGAGTGGCTCTTGCAAGAACGCTTGTTATGAAGCCTAAAATACTTCTGCTCGATGAGCCGCTCAGCGCTCTGGACGGAGTTATAAAGGAATCGATAAAGGACCGTATAAAGACGATCGCAAAAGAGTTCAATCTTACTACTATAATAGTAACTCATGATCCGGAGGAGGCGCTCAGCCTTTCAGATAAGGTAATGATCCTTAATAAAGGAAGGATCTCGCAGTACGCTGAGCCGGAGGAGATCATAAGCGCTCCGAGCGATGATTTTGTAAAGGAATTTATTCTTCGTCAGCTTGAGATAAAGAGAAACAATATATTCAGGTTGTTTAGAAACGCGTCGGTGCCCGTGTTTGCTGCTGAGGGAGCGTGATCGCGTTGGAGCAGGTCGTTAAACAAAAAAACATCCCGCTCAAGGCTGTATTTGCAACGGTATCGGTGCTGTTTGCCGTATTCCTGCTGCTGCCGATGGTGATGATATTTATAAAGTCACTTGCCGGAGACGCTGGAGTTTCGTTTGAGCACTATGCCGCAGTGATGTCCGAAAGAAATTTCGGGGCGGCTTTCAGAAACAGTATCCTTGTTTCGGCAGCGGCAGGACTTTTGACGACTGTACTGGCATTTGTGCTTGCGTATACAGTTAATTACACAAATGTATCAAAGACGGTCAAAAAGCTTATAAAGGTGCTTGCAGTCGTGCCGATGTTCCTGCCTACTATCACGTACGGCTTTGCTATAATATATTCGTTCGGCAAGCAGGGACTTATAACTATGCTTTTCGGACGTCAGTTCTTTGACATATACGGTATACCTGGACTTATGATAGGCTATGTGATCTATACGCTGCCTATAGCGTTCATGCTGCTCGACAATACGATGCAGTACATAGACAAGAAGTTCATGATAGTGTCAAGGGCGATGGGCGACAGCAGACTGCGGTGCTTTATGACTACCGTAATAACTCCGCTTCTGGGCACATTTGCGGCATCATTTATACAGAGCTTTACGCTGAGCTTCACGGATTACGGTATACCAACATCCGTAGGCGGCAATATGGATCTGATCGCAAATCTGCTGTACAACGAAATGCTTGGCAGTCTGCCTAACTTCAACACCGGTTCGGCTGTGGCTATAATGATGCTGCTGCCGTCGGTAGTGAGCATAATCCTGCTCACATATCTTGAGCGGTACAATGTAAGATACAATAAAATATCGGTCATAGACCTTGAAAAGAACAGGTTCAGAGATATAACTCTTGGGGTGATATCCTTAGTGATAATAGTCCTCATGCTGTCGGTGTTCGCGGTGATATTCGTAGTCCCGTTCGTGGATCAGTGGCCGTACAGGCTCGTTCCATCGTTTGAGCATGCCTCGAAGATACTGAACGATCCTACACTTATGGGAGTATTCAGAAATTCACTGTTTACATCACTGCTGACGGCAGTGTTCGGAACGGTGATAGTGTTCGGCGCGGCGATAATCTCTGCAAGGAATGGGCTGAGCAAGCGCTGCGGCCGGGTGTTCGACAGTATATCTCTTGTGACGAATACGATACCGGGAATGGTGCTTGGTGTGGCGTATCTGCTTACATTCTCAGGCACTCCTATCCAGAACACATTCTTTATAATCATAGTATGTAATATAATCCATTTCTTTTCGTCACCGTATATAATGATGAAAAACGGACTGGAAAAGCTCAATTCATCATGGGAAACCACAGCCAAGCTCATGGGCGACAGCTGGCTCAAAACAGTGGTGCGTATAATAGTGCCGAACTCCTTTTCGACATTAGCGGAGGTATTCGGATACTACTTCATAAACGCTATGGTAACGGTAAGCGCTGTAATATTCATTGCAGGTGCTAGAACGATGGTGATCACAGCAAAGATCAAGGAGCTTCAGCATTTTGCGAACTTCAATGAGATATTTGTGCTGTCGATACTTATATTACTGACTAATCTTGTTATAAAGGGGATCATGTATCTCTTTATAAATAGAAAAAATAAAAAATAAAACGGGGTAGAAATTTATGAGATCAATCAAATTCACAAAATTAGTATGCGCAGCGATGGCTGCTGCTGTTTCGATCGGCTGTATTGCAGGCTGTGCAGGAACAAGCGCTGAGGAACAGGTCGTTATCTATTCAAACGCTGATGATGAAGCTGTTGAGTCGATGAAAAAGACTTTGGATGAAAACGGATATTCCGGCAAGTACATATTCCAGAGCTTTGGAACGTCTGAGCTTGGAGGAAAGCTGCTTGCGGAGGGCAAGAATATAGAGGCTGACGTTGTTACTATGAGTACATATTATCTTGACAGTGCTCAGGAACAGAACGATATGTTCACAGATCTCACATTTGACGTAAATACAACTGAGGAGTGTCCGTCCTTCTATGCGCCGTTCCTCGGCAATCAGGGAGCGCTCATAGTTAATACAGAGGTGCTTGCTGCCAATAACCTTGACATGCCCAAGTCGGTCAAGGATCTTGCAAAGCCTGAGTATAACGGATTTATATCGGTAGTCGATATCCAGGGTTCATCGACAGCATGGCTCATGATACAGTCATTGGTAGACACATACGGCGAGGATGAGACAAAGACCATACTTACGGATATATACAAGAATGCAGGCGCGCATCTTGAGCAGTCAGGCTCAGGTCCGATCAAGAAGGTACGTGCGGGCGAGGTAGCTATAGGCTTCGGACTCAGGCATCAGGCAGTTGCGGATAAAGCGGACGGACTCCCGATAGATTATGTGGATCCGGAGGAAGGCAATTACACGCTTAAGGAAGGTCTTGCGGTAGTAGACAAGGGCGAGAATACAAATCCGCTTGTAATGGAAATGGTGCAGTGCATAATAGAAAAGGGCAGACCTGACCTTATGAAAACATATCCGCTCCCGCTTTACGAGGGAGAAACGGCTGAAAGCAATGCTATGTCAGCGAATTCAAAGACATTCCCTGAGCCGCTGACGGTAGATCTGCTTGAGAAGCATCAGGCTTTGTCTGAAAGCTGCAAGTAAATAAATCATATTGCCAACTCTCTTAATTATACGCCTGCGGAATATCATTTTGCAGGCGTATAGAATTTAATGATAATGATATGGAAGGAAGAAAAAAATGGTCAATTATAAGCTTTTAACTCCGGGACCTCTCACAACAACAGAAACAGTAAAAAGAGAAATGCTGGTGGATCACTGCACTTGGGACAACGATTATAAGGTGATCACGCAGGGGATACGCGCAAAGCTGCTTGAGCTTGCACATGTGTCGCCTGAGGAATACACGGCAGTTCTTATGCAGGGCAGCGGAACCTTTGGTGTTGAGTCTGTTCTCACAAGCTCTGTAGGCAATGACGAAAAGCTGCTTATTATAGCGAACGGCGCTTACGGTGAGCGCATGGAGGATATAGCAAAGCATGCCGGACTTGACTATGATATATACAAGTGTCATTATAATGAAACACCGGATGCTGAGAAAGTACGCGGCATAATAGAAAATAATCCATCGATAACACATGTAGCAATGGTACACTGTGAAACGACCTCAGGCATACTGAACGATATAAGCTCAGTTGCCGAAACGGTAAAATCCATGGGACGCACATTTATAGTTGACGCTATGTCAAGCTTTGGCGGCGTTGATATACCTGTAGGCGAATTGGGGATAGACTTCATAATCAGCTCGGCAAACAAATGCATACAGGGTGTGCCGGGATTTTCATTCATAATATGCCGCAGGAGCGCGCTTGAAAAGTGCGAGGGAAAGGCAAGGAGCCTGTCGCTGGACCTGTATGATCAGTGGAAGGGCATGGACAAGGATGGAAAATGGCGGTTTACCTCGCCGACTCATGTGGTGCTCGCTTTCGCAAAGGCTATCGAGGAGCTTGAGGAAGAGGGCGGGATACCGGCACGCTGCAAGCGTTATTCGGAGAATAACAGGATGCTTATAGACAGGATGAATGCTATGGGCTTTTCGACATATATCGACAGTGAGCATCAGAGCCCGATAATAACGACATTTTTCTATCCGGAGGGCAAAAACTTCAGCTTCGAGGATATGTACGGCTACATAAAGGAACGCGGCTACGCTATATATCCGGGAAAGGTGACCGAGGCTGACACGTTCAGGATCGGCAATATAGGCGAGATATATAAAGAGGACATAGAAAAGCTTTGCGGTATATTTGAGGAATATTTAAAGACCATATAAAGGAGGCGGATTATCGTGAGTAAAATAGAGGCGGTCATCTTTGACTGGGCGGGAACCACTGTTGATTACGGATGCTTCGCGCCGGTACGCGCATTTATAGAGGCATTCAAGACATTCGGAGTAGAGCCTACTGACGACGAGGTGCGCAAGCCTATGGGCATGCTCAAATGGGATCATATCCATACGATGATGCAGATGGAAAGAATAACGGAGGAATGGAAGCGCGTGCATGGGCGTATGTGGACAAAGGAGGACGTGGACGCGGTATACCGGAGGAGCGAGCGTTCTATACTGGATATACTTCATGATTACGCAGAGCCTAAGCCGCATGTGCTTGAGACCGTTAAAGAGTTGAGAGCGCAGGGCATAAAGATAGGCTCAACCACCGGTTATACGGATGAAATGATGAGCATAGTTGTGCCGGAGGCGAAAAAGCAGGGGTATGAGCCTGACGCGTGGTTCAGCCCAAACTCGGTTGGGAACATGGGCAGACCGTATCCGTATATGATATTCAGGAATATGGAGGCGCTTAAGATAAGCTCTGTGCATTCGGCCGTTAAGGTCGGAGATACGGTAGCCGATATAAAAGAGGGCATAAATGCGGGAATGATCTCTGTTGGCGTGATCGAGGGAAGCTCGGTCATGGGACTCAGCATGGAGGAATACAGGTCGCTTACGGAGGACCGCAGGAAAGAGGAGTGTGACCGCGTGCGCCGTGTGTACGAGGAATGCGGAGCCGATCATGTCATTATGGATATGAGCGAGCTTTGTCCGCTTTTGGCTTCGGTCTCGGCAGACTGAGCCGGCCGGTATGACGCTCGCAGCAGCGAAAACAGAAGAACGTATCTGTCGTTGGTGACGGGATACGTTCTTTTTTCAAGGTCACACTTAGTTATACATTTAGTATATATTTTATGCCCGATTAGTAATGAGTTATTGCAAAAGCGCGGCGGATATGATATTATTAGTATAGAGCATAGGATCCGAATACGGGATACGGATCTTGAAAAACAGGAGGTGACCAAAATGTCGGCTAATATGGAAATACTATGGCTTGTTGGAATGGTTGCGTTTATAATCCTTGAAGCGGTAACGTACCAGCTTATATCGATATGGTTCGTTATCGGAGCGATCGGAGGACTCATCGCAGCGATGTGCGGGGCAAACTTCTATGTTCAGATGGGAGTGTTCCTTGCGGTAGCTATATTGCTGCTTGTGCTGCTGAGGCCTGTGTCGATGAAGCTTATAAAAAAGCAGGATTTTAAAAGCAATGCCGACAGTCTTATAGGAAAGAGTATTCTTATAACAGAGGAGGTGAATAATATAAAGGGTACCGGACAGGGCAAGGTGAACGGAATGGTATGGACGGTAAGAAGCAGCACCGATGACACCTTTGAGCCGGGAGATCTTGCTGTGATAAAAAGCATAGAGGGCGTAAAGCTGATAGTTGAAAAATGATTTTGGAGAGGAGTTTTTTATATGATCTTATTTTTATTTTTTTTGATAATAGTGTTGATAATAGTTCTTATACTAAACATAAGGATCGTACCGCAGACGCATGCATATATAATAGAGCGTCTCGGAGGCTATCATGCCACATGGGAGGTCGGGATACACGTTAAGATACCTTTCATTGACAGGATAGCGAAAAAGGTAAATCTTAAGGAGCAGGTGGTTGACTTTAAGCCGCAGGCGGTTATAACTGAGGATAATGTTACGATGCAGATAGACACTGTTGTGTTCTATCAGATAACCGACCCTAAAATGTACGCGTACGGTGTTGAAAAGCCGATGATGGCGATCGAAAATCTCACGGCTACTACGCTGAGAAACATCATAGGCGATCTTGAGCTGGATGAAACGCTTACGTCAAGAGATACGATAAATACGCGTATGCGCTCGGTGCTCGATGAAGCTACGGATCCATGGGGTATCAAGATAAACAGAGTAGAGCTTAAAAACATCATACCGCCTGCTGAGATCCAGAATGCAATGGAGCGCCAGATGAAGGCGGAGCGTGAAAGACGTGAGAGCATACTCCGTGCCGAGGGTGAAAAGAAGAGTGCGATCCTTATCGCTGAGGGTGAAAAGGAAAGTGCTATCCTCCGGGCTGAGGCTAAAAAGCAGTCGGCTATACGCGAGTCAGAGGGTAGAGCTGAGGCTATAATCAAGGTCCAGAGCGCTGTTGCAGAGGGTATCAGACGCATAAACGAAGCGGCTCCGAGCAACGGTTACCTGACTATCAAATCCCTTGAGGCATTTGAAAAGGCGGCGGACGGAAAAGCTACAAAGATCATAATCCCATCCGAAATACAGGGAATAGCGGGACTTGCCGCATCGCTTAAAGGGATCGTTGAGGATGAGCATAAATAAGCAGCATTGAAAGAGGACAGAAGAAAATGCGTATAGCTATTTGCGATGATGACGAACGCTGTCTTGAGGAAGAACACGCCATGATCGCCGAAGCAGCGGAGGAGCTTGGCATAGCGTATGATACTGAGCTTTTCACGGATCCGGCGGAGCTTATCGCCGGGAGGGTGAAATATGACGTTATATTCATGGATGTTGAAATGCGCAGTATGAGCGGTATTGAAGCGGCGGAGGCGATACACGGCTATAACAGGAGCGCGCTTATATTTTTCGTAACGAACCACGAGGGGTATATGGATGAGGCGCTGAATAAGCACGCGTTCAGATTTTGGGTAAAGCCGATAAACAGGCAGAGGCTTATCTATGGAATGGAATCGGCGGTAAGGGAGATAAACAGCAGCAATACGTATTTGCAGGTCACTATCGGAAGCAGGCTTGCAAGGATCCCTATGAATGATATTATCTACGCATGTGCGAAGAATAAAATGACGTCTCTTGTAACGACCGGCGGAACGGTTGAGATAAAAGAGCCGTTCAAGAATATTCTTGCGCGTCTTAACGGCGGGTATTTCTGCAGATCACATGCGAGCTACTGTGTAAATCTGAATTATGTTGTAAGGTATGATAAGGAAAAGGTCGTATGCAGGAGCGGCGGCGCCGAATATGAGGCGTATATGTCTAAGCGGTGCTACGGCGGCTTTGCGCGGCAGTTTATCCGCTGGGCGGGAGATAATGTATGATAAATGATGTTTGCTTCGGCATAGGAACGATAATAGAGTGCTTTCTGCTGATCTTGTTTATAAATGTTACATATATCCCCAGAAAGCACCGCGCAGCGGGCGTGATCCTTTCTATATGCGGATACATTCTGATTGCGCTGTCCGGAGCACCGGAGAATGTCGTTTTGTTCTGCGCGGTATTCACGGCTGTAAATATTCTGATTCTGGGTATGTGCTGCCGGCTGAGCTTAGAAAAGGTCATCATACATGGTCTTCTTTTCACCTTGATATTGATAGCTGGAGAGCTTATAATCAATTTTTCCGAAAGCGATACAGGCATAAGTCTGATTTTCGGACACAGCTTGAGATTTACCATAGAGAGCCGGATA
>CAJFVT010000148.1 GCA_904420525.1 uncultured Clostridia bacterium
AAGCGTGAGCTCAAGTATGAGAATTCGATCCCTGCGGTATATGTATCTCCATCCCCTAAGGATTTTATGTACTGCCATGGCTGCAAGAACTGGATCGCAGTCATTTGAAGGTAACAATTTGCGTGGTTTTACGAAAATGGTTACAGTCCCAAAAGATCATATAAATCCTGTTCATTAATGATCTTAATATCAAATCCTTCATCTATATATTGCAGAGCCTTTTTCATTTTCCCTGTTTTAGCGGTGCTGTTAGTTACGAGGTAATCTGTTTTTTTAGTTATGCTATCGCCGCATAGCCCTCCAACATTTTTTATTTTCAAATATGCGTCCTTTCTGCTCATGCCGTTCAAGCTGCCTGTTATGACTACAGTCTTGCCGAATAAAGGATGATCTTCATTAAAGTCTGTATTATCGGCAACTACATCTTTTTGACTTAAATGATTACCGTTTTTCTTTTTTATCTCCGGAAAAGAAGATGTATCTATGTCTAAAAGCTTATACATTTCCATTTCCGAAAGTATTGTAATATTATGCTCTTTGATAGCCTCAAGAAAATCCTTTTCAAATTCTATGGTCTCATAACGCTTTTCGCCAACAATAATATGAGTTACTTTATTGAGCAATTCCTTTATTGTGGATACAGGAAATGTATATTCGTCATAATAATCACTATCAAATTCCTCAGCTCCATGCTTACTCATTATGCTATAAAATAAACCGTTTGAAGCATAATAAGGTTTATCTATGAGGTAGTATACAATGCCTTGAGCAGAAACTTTATGATCAGGATCGTTGTATGGTATTGGCACCCTATTCAAGAATTGATATGCGGTTTGATTATTACCATGGACTTCTTTATGAAGAAAAGTTTCAGGCATTGATTTTAATATATTGTAGCAACTGATCGTTGTATAGCAATCGCTCAGAGCGCGGTGAGATACGTCTATTTTGACATTTAGATGATTTGCAACACCGATAAGATTATAGCTGTCAAGCGAAGGAATTCTGTCTTTGGACATATACATTGTATCAATGTAGCAGTTGTTTATTGTCTGCATATTTTTATTATATAATTTATTATTCAGTCTATCCAGGTCAAAAATCACATTGTGTCCCAGTATAGTATCATTACCGATAAAGGTGATGAAGCTTTCTATTACATCATCAAAAGCAGGAGCGTCCTTGACCATTTCATCATCGATCCCGGTCAGGACTGTAATATTTACAGGGATAGGCTCTGTCGGCTTGATCAATGTCTGAAAGGTATCAACAATTGAATTGTCCTTAACTTTAACCGCAGCGATCTCTAAAATATCGTCACGATATGCGAAGCCTGTGGTTTCAATATCAATTGCTACATAATTGCCGTTTGTTTCGTTTACACGATCACCACGCAGATCGCTTATAGACATTTCATCAGTCTTTTCATCATAGTCATCAAAATAAAGTTTCATCTTTTTCTCCTCATTTGTGTTTATTAAAATCTACAATATACGTGTTACCTATGCGCCCGATGACTCTTTATCAAAAAATTGCTCTCGGGTATATTTTTCATTATACGTTAGATCTTCCACATATTCCAATGCCCTACTTTTACCGAGATCATTTAGATTACGGAAATTTTTCAATATCTTTTGTTCAGCTTCGGAGAGCGTTGAAGATGATGTGTTTCTATTTACAGAGGTGATCTCGTCTGTCCAGCCCATTATATAAGCGGGACTTATATGAAAAATTAAAGCCATTTTTTCTATTTTATCTGAAGGTATATTTGTTACTATACCCATTTCGTATTTATATATTGTTTGCTTTGTTGTACTAAGTTTTTGTGCCAATTCATCCTGAGACATTCCAGCATTTTCACGTAGAAACTTGATTCGCTTACCTTTATCCAATGTGCCACCTTCTTTCTATGAAAAGTATATCATCAATGCTGTAACTTGTCAAGTAAAAAAAGTTATTTTTTTAGTAAAAAAACACTTGACAAGTTATTTTTACAGTGGTATACTATTAGTAACTTAACAAGTTACAGAAAGGGGTTTACTATGATTGATAAAAATGCATTAAAAGCTGAATGGGTTAAGAAGGGTCTAAGACAGAAAGATGTAGCTGATATACTAAAAGTGACTCCCAAAACATTATATACCAAATTAAAGAAAGGTGTATTGGGAAGTGATGAAATAGAAACGCTTATTGTAAAATTAGATATTGAAAATCCGATGGATATTTTTTTTAAGTCTAAGTAACTTATTAAGTTACGAAACGATCTTAATATGAAAGGAGGTGACGGGGATGGAGAAGCCTTATACAATAACAATAGCGGAGCTTAACGTTGAAACAGAAGATTTTGAAAAGAGCATAGAAAGATGTATTAATAAAGTGGAAGAGCTTATTAAACTCATGGAGAAGTTAGATAAGCTCTCCGAAGACTACGACGTCATTTCCGATGAAGTGTGTAAACGTATTGTATCAGCGATCAAAAACAATCAATCAGCCTGAGGACAAGAGGGGAGGTGACGGGGGATGATATGCAGATTAAAGTCGTTATGCAATAGGTGTAAAAGACTGTGGCATAGATACAGCTATGAAATAATCGAGATGGCTGAGACCATTATAATATCTCTAATAGTATCAGCCATCGTGTCATTTGTTACAGCTTTTGCGCTGAGCGTACTGTTATCCCAAAGATAACAATGAGATAATATGAGGCATTATGATATAGGTTATAACAGCCGTGATAAACGCAACAATAGCTGAGACAAAAACGTTTGCCGCCTTGTCAGCCAAAAGACGTCGAATAAAGTTTTGCTGCTGATCCTTTACCTGTTCAAGTGCGGTGATCCCCTTATCGGATAGAAAATACTTGCAAGGCTTAGACGGGATATGATCGAGAACAGTTATCGGAGGACGGTCATTGTCAATATATCCTTCATGCAACAGCGTGTCGAAGGTGTGAACAAGCTCTTTTTCTGAATATTTGCGGTTGATATCATCGTAAGTAAGCGGCTTATGCGCGTTTAAGTATTTTAAAAATGATATTTGTTTGCGTGTCAGCATACAAATCACCCCCTTTCTGTGTTCCATTATATCACAGGAGGGGGCGGAAGACAAGAGCCACAGTGTGAGGGGAGGTGACGGGGCGGTGATGGAGGATAGACAGAAGCAAAGAGAAGCAGTGAAAGCACTGTTATTTGAGTGGCTCAGAAGAGTTGCAGAAAGTGAAACAACCTCCGATACAGAAATTGCGGTTCTGCCGGAGGTTGCAAAGATATTACTATCTTATTGAAATTATTCGATCGAATCGATAATTTCTTTTACACCGAGATAAATTGCTTTAAAGAATTCGGCAACATCTTCGCCACTGTCAGCAGTGGCAGCCAAAGTTTCATTTTGCATTTTAGCTACAACAATTTGAGTTGTAATCTCTAATGCTTGTTGATCATTGAATTCTATGTTGATCACCCCCTTTCTGTGTTCCATTATATCACAGGAAGGGGCGGAAGACAAGAGGGGAGGTGACGGGGGATGATGGAGGAACTTACGAATAAAGACTTGCATTGCATAGCGACGACACTGCAAGGGCGAAAATTCAAATTGGATGACGAGGAGCGCGGTGACGTTGACGGAAGCGGACAAGTGTGTAAATGGTGTAAGTATTCAAGAGAATGCTTTACGTTAAAAAAAGACGGGAGCATAGAAAAATACCGCCACGGTTTAAACGAGGCATTGCGCAAGCTGCAAATCGTGACGGGTGTATATTTGGGATGTTAGATACCAGGCTTGCTGCGCACTACTGAGAGAGGAGGTGACGGGGCGGTGAGAGTGTCAAAATTAGCAAAGGAGTTAGAGAAGCCTCTTAAGAACAGGACAATAGAAGAGACTCAAGAAAGGCAATGGATCGTAGCGACTGTTGTGTCTGCTGTGGCACTGCTTCTGAGCTTCGGTGCTATGTTGTTTGCAATATTATACTAAATATCGAACATCCTATTGAAATTATTAAAAGAGGAGTTATTGCTATGAATATACAGTCCAATATCAAGAGATTTGATGTTACTAACTGCTCTGATTATCAATTTCTGCTGTTTGCAAAACAGATGCAGAGACTTGCGGCAGAATTTTATGCCGACAAAGATAATTGTAAAGCTTATGAAACATGGGTAAAGACGGAAAACAAACGTTGAAAAGAGAAATAAAATGGAGCAAAGCAAGGGGTGATGCGATGATGGAGGAGAAAACGCGTGATGAAAAAATTGATGTTGAAGAAAGAATAGCACATCAGATAATGTTATGGTTGATTTGTAATGAGATATTCTATGAAACCATGCAAATGATACGTGGTAAATATGATAAGCATACGACATAGGACATGACGGATTATGCATAGTTTTTTTAGGGAGGTGGTGTATCATGCCGAGACGAAAGATGCCGGGACCAACGGAGCCGCTCAGAGTCATTAAACGCGAGGAATGGGAAGATGAGAGCAACTACTATGTTAAGGAAATATATAACTACGGCGGAACAAATATAGATGTGCATCCAAAACATCCGGAGATCCCGAAAGAAAAGCTGTTAAATGAGATAGTAGCACCGCTGCTGCTGGAGGCATGGAGACGGCCAAGTGTGCAGGCGAGGATCGCTGCCTCTGAAAGGGAGGAGCTGAAAAAGTGAGTGATATACTGCAAGATATAAATGACAGGCGTTTGTATACGGTCGCTGCGGCGGCAGAGATATGCGAGATGGCACAGGGTACTATACGTAATAATATACGCCGCGGCCGGCTGCAGGCGCAGAAGGACGGCAACGGCTGGCGCATACGCGGTGCGGCGCTGCGCGAATGGATGACCGCACTAAGACATAATAAACGCCAGGGCAGCTTCCGCCGCCCTGATGTGAAGAAAATAGAGCTGCCGTCCGGATACTGCTGGGAGTGCAGATTTTGCGGTCTGACACCGAAAGGGCGGCCTATATGCTCCGCTCTTGTGGATTTTTATAATGGCGCTGCTTCAGAGCATAGATGCAAAGGATGCAGCTTTATAAAACGTGAAGGAGAGGATTAAAATGCTTGAGTTTATACTTAATATATGCCCGTTTGTGTTTGCGGGAGGTCTTATTGCAGCAGCGGCGCTGATCGGGAAGAAAACACGATACCGGCGGGCGGCGGAGCTGCGTGAACTGAGGCGGCAGGAGTATGCCGCGGAGATCGAGCGCGTCGGTGCTGTTGTAAGGCAGCTTATGGACGCTTCAGCACCGCTGGCGTGTGAGATCGCCGGAGCGGCGGAAGAGGACAAGCCTGAGCCGCGTGTCGAGGTGATGGCCGCGCCGGGCTGCTGCGTTGTGCGGCGGCTGGTGTCAAGGCGGAGGGAGGCAAATGAACGAAGCGTATGATATGCCGTACACGCTGCGGCGGCCGCCGGAGCCTTTGATACGATTTATAATCAGAATGCGGCGGCGCGGACCGTATAAGTGTCCTCAGTGCCGCACTTTGTGGAGCGGTTTGTACAAGCCCGTTGGGATGTGTCCTGTGTGCGGGCGGTTTGTGAAAGGGACAG
>CAJFVT010000149.1 GCA_904420525.1 uncultured Clostridia bacterium
GTTGCTTGAAGCTATAGCTCCGCCGCCGCCACCGCCGCTTGAGGTTCCTGTCGACGAAGTACTTCCTCCGCCGCCACCGCCGCCGCCGTTATTTCCCTTACCGGCTACAGTGATCGCAAAAGTCTTTGTCTCTGATGAGGCACCCTTCAATATCGTAGCTGTAAGATTGACTGTCCTTGTAGCATTTGCCTGACTTACAGTACCGGTATTTGATATTATTGCAGGAGCATCCGAGTTCCATGTGATAGCTGAACCAAAATGACCTGTCTGCGGCAGTGTTATATTCGAGGTAGTGCTTGTCGGTATCGATGAGAAATTAGCATCGTATGCTGCATCGAAGCGTACCTTGTATTTGTCGTATACAGTATCTTCCGAATCCACAGCGCTCTCCGGGAACTGCACATTATATGTATAGCTGCCTATTTCCTTTGAAATAACGTCCTGACCGTTCTTAACATAGGTGGCAGTTCCTGTTATCGTTACCTCATGCTCATCGAAATCTGATACAGTATATTCTGCAACTCCATTGTTTATCTTTAAATTTGAACTTTCAGTTGTCCAATCTATTCTTACGCTTCCGTCAAATGTTTCCCAGTCTATGATCGTTATATTTGTCGGCAGCCTCAAATCTGTTGAGACTGTTCCAATCTCATCAATAGGATACGTTACCGTCTCATCATCCGCGCTTGCAACCGTGAGACTTTCAGTTGCGGGATCTATATAATCTGTTATTGCATTAGGCAATGATACAGTAAACGTCTTTGTTGTTGACGCTCCCTTGAAGCTTACTGTTGCTGTGATCGTGATATCTTCATCACTGTCATTCGGATATACGCCTCCGGCAGATGTTATACGACTATCAGATGCCGACCATGAAATAACTGATCCATCAGCTCCGCTTGTAGCAAAAGAAAGATCACTTTCAACATTGTACACTCCTTCTGTTGCAATAAGCGGACTTCCATCAGCATGGGCGATCTCTACATCTTCCACTGCCGCATCGACAACATCCTGCGGAGTCAAAATGTTCAGCGTATATTCTCTTGTTGCCTCTGCTTCACCGCATGTAGCTGTGGCTCTGAGAACAATATCATAATTTTCAATACCGTCAGCCGGAGATATCACAAGGTTGCTTCCGTCGATTGCGGCGAAAGTCGTATCTTCAAGCTCAGCTCCGCTTGTTTTTGCACGCTGATAAACACTCCATGTGACAGCTGAATCCATCAAAGGATATGACGGTAATGCAAAATCATCAGTTACCCTGTAAGCGTTCCCACTCTCAGATATGCTTATCTGCGTTGTGTCAATGTTAAGATTAAATACAACCGCATCGACCACCTGCTGATCTGTAACTGCAAATTCCGGAACATCCGCTATATACAAATTATTCAGACCGAGGTTGGATACATTAGCCGTAGGAACTGTTATTCTGGCCACATCTGCAAGCGCAGCTTCAAGCTGCTGTATAGTTACAATGTCATCACCGTTATAAACCAGAACATACGTTCCTGAACCAGTCACTGCGATTTGATAATGCAGCCATGTATTCACAAGGCTTTCTGACGGGGCAGCCAGTGTTACAACACTGCCCATAGAATCATACACCAAAAGCTGTGCAGCTGTTGTCGGGAACAATGCATCAAGCTCTATCAAAAGATTGTTGATAACATTTATTCCTGTACTTCTTGACAAATGTATCTTCGGCATTCTTTCATCCGTTGCATTGCTGGTTATATTAAAGTTCAGATACCGGTCACCTGTCGGATCACCTTCTGAATCCGTTATATCAGCTGCTGTCAGAGCTATACCAGAGTTGCCATCTCTATACGCAGACGTAAAAGTAAATCCATATGCTGCTTCATATGCAGTATTATTCGACAATTCTGTACTGAGGTCAGCAAGAGTTCCTGAGAAGGAATCAAAACTTTCATCATAATATACGATCGGCTGTGTTGTATCTATAGGTTCGATCACGAATGTAAAGCTTCGTTGTGCCGTAACATCCCTATATGATACTACAGCATCCGCTTTTACATAGTAATTAGCCGAATCCTCACTTGGATTTATAACCAAGGTGTTTCCATCTATGGAAGCAAAGCTTGTCGGCTCCCAATTATCACCGGTATCTGAGATCGCCTTCTGACTGAGTGTCCATTCAACTTCAGTTCCGGTCGGCGCTTCAGGCAGCGTCACATTCCGATTGACAACATAATGATCATCGACCTTTTCCATTCCAAGCTGTGTCTCAACAATGTTGAATGTTGTCATGGCTGCATCAAGAGTGTCTTGATTTGACGGTAAATATTGATATACATTAAAGTTAGCTATATAAAATTCATTATATCTGCCGAGTTGTGCTGTGACTCTCTGAATCGTCTCAGATGCATCAGCCGTTGCATAACCTGTAGTTCCTGAATATATCTCTTCTCCGCTGTCTGCATATGTAATCACTGTCGATACAAGATTAGACGCTGTCATTATTGTATTGGACACGTGTATCAATGCCGTTGTATAACCTACATCACCTGATATGGTCGCAGTATGTTCCGTATCACCATTAACGGTTACCGCACCGCCTCCGGATGATGACCCTTGTTCAAATTCCAGTACTACAAGACTGCTGCTGCCACTTGGTCCAAATCTGAATTGCGTCTTCTCTCTGTCTCCGCGGCTATATGACATAATATCATATTCAACGACAACATCCATACCGCTTATAGGATTACTCAGCTCTTTATATGTTACTACACTTCCGTTTGTACGTTCGTTCTGAAGGTAGAGCATACCATTTTCGTTTATAGATTGTGCTGACTGTGCTGAATTCTCAAGAGTCCAGTCTGCAGTTGCCCCGTCTTCAGAATAATCCCAGCTTAAAAGATTGTATCCAACATCAGCCATTGCAGGCATTGCCGCTGCCGATGCAAGAATGGCTGCAGCTGAAGCGGCCGCAACAAGCTTTTTTAATAATTTAGCCATTGTTATCCTCCTATTGATATCATATACGGCGCGGAGGCCGGATCAACCTCCCGCCGTTATCTCTCCATTATTCTTTTATATCATGCATCGATCACAAATCTGATCACATATCCTACCTGGATAGTACCTCTGTAACCCTTGAACATAGCATAGTCAAACTCATACGGGTCATCGCCAAAGCACATTATCTCTGCCGGCTCCATACCGTCTGCCTTTTCAACTTCTACTCCGGTTATATTACCATTCGAATCCACATTAAGCGTTACACAGTTAAGCACAGCCGAAGCATCTATAGCTACCTCGCCGAATGCCGTTCCATCATAGGATGAAAGTGTTATAAATGCAGAATCCTGAATATCAACTCCTGTTATAAATCCGCCGTAATACGAATCACGAGTTGAAGATATACCGTTACCAGCAGGCACATTTATAAATGCAGGATAACCCGGCGCAGCACCTGACGCATCCGCGCCTGTTACCGCGATCTTTGCTGCTTTTTCAATATCTACTAATCTTATCAAGGTTCTTGCGGCTCCGTTGCCTACACCTACATAGAATATATCTCCCAAATTGACCGCATTCGTAAATTCTGAAGCGTCATCAGAGGTCGCATCAAATATAAGATCGCCGCCGTATTCTCTGTTATTATCTTCGCTCCATCCTGTGTAATCGTATACACCTGTATTCGAAGCTGTTGTATAGGACACTTCCTGACCGTTCGAATAACCAACAAGCTGGAATACCTCATTACCCTCTGAGTCTACCGCTTCATTGATCGAGCTGAGCATAAAGGTAGGACCGTTGCTTGCCGTGTCTGTAAAGTTATTTACAGGTGATAACGTCGAGCTGCCCGACTCAAACTTTATAAGCACCTGCGGATATCTTTCATTTAACATATCTCCGACAGCATATACCGCATTTGAACCTCCGTCATAGATCGTATATGAAGATGAAACAACTTCTCCTGTTGAATATGATTCTTCATTCATACGCTCTGTAGCAGTATCAGGAACAGAAAATTCAGTAATTCCATCCTGAATATAATTTCCGCCTACAGTACCGCCTATTGAAGCTACATTTTGAAGTGAAGTGCTTCCGCTTGAATTTGCGTATATTCTCAAAGCGTCAGTATCGGTTACCGTATTTCCGTTGACTGCAACATAAAGCTTTGTAAGCTCATTATTTGAATTTACACTGTATTTACAAAGCTTTATCGGATTGCTTCCGCATGTTATATAGCTGCCTTCACTGCTGAGCTGGGCAACAATATCATCCGCACTCATTGAGGTCGTCATTTCTGTCATCTTCGGTCCCCAATATCTGGTCCTGCCTGATACCTTAAGCGTTACGGTCTCACCGTCCTGATTGAACAGCTTTACAACGTTGTCTCCGTTATCCTCTCTGTAAGCGTTTACTATAACTGCATACTTCTCATTCGAGGAAAGCATCGAACCTGATGATGACTCAATGTAGCCTACTCTGTCAAACATATCAAGATACAGCACTACGGAAGCGCCGGCCTTAACGTTGCTCTCGGCATTCTTATCTACCTCATAGGTCTGTCCGTTCACAACTATCGTCATATCGCCGTCATCATAGCCGAAGCTTTCGATAGTGCCGGTTATCGTCTCACCTGTAACAACGATGTCTATAAGCGTGCCGTCAAGATTTCTCTTGATAGAAGCCACATCGTTTTTGCTGAGGTTTCTTACTGTAGCCGTAATTCCCGCCTTTGTTACTGTTATGGTCTTGTCGTTCGAGTCGTTATTTACATCAATAACAGTATCAGTATCGTTTATTTTACCTGAAAGTCTTGATGATGTAGCACTGGTCACCAGCATTGTCTCATAAGAGTCAACAAATACAACATCATATGTACCGTCTGAATCATAATCTGTTATCCTTACAGTACCTACCTTCGGAACAAGGAATTCACTGTATGATACGGAGCTGTCATATTTATCCGAGTTCTGGTAATCAGCCGCCGATGTTACTGTTCCGTTATATACGATAGTAGCGTTCGATATATTGTAACGTCTTGTGGATGAGCTGGTCTCACTCGCGTAAGCCTGTACCGTACCTGACTCATAGTCGATACTGTCTATCTGATCCGCGCTGAACTCCTGCTGCGTCATTGTGCCGCTTTGAGCCATTACGATTATTTCAGGCGTGTCAGAGGTCGAATCGAGATAATAGAATTTGACCTTAGTGCCTATGAAGTCATCTGCATTTTCCATATTGCATCTATAGCCGACGCCGTCTATAAATACCATGCCGTCTCTTGCTTCTGTTGAGGATGAGATCGTCAAATTCGGAGTAGTAGTTACTATGCCTTCATCCTCATAGAGCTTGAACAGCTCAACTCCCAGACAATCCCTTGCCGCATATACAGGGTTTCCGCCCGAAAACTCGGTTATAACTCTGTACGGAGCAAAAAGAGCATTCGCTACCGCTTTTATTACCTCTCCTCGCGGCATATCGGTCCCTACTGTTCCCGATACTCCGTCAAGCAGCGAAAGCGTCGATGATGCTACAGATATATAGCCGTTCGGGTATCCGCCGGTCCTTTCAGCATCTGTGCCGTAATTGAGCGCGCATACAAGCATCTTCATTACCTGCTCATACTGTACATTTCCGTCCGGAACGAACGTACCGTCTCCCATACCGTTTACGATACCCTGCTCAACGGCTGTCTGTATATTGTTTGCCGCCCAATGGTCACTTGAAACATCCGCAAATACATTCGCATATGTAGAAGTGCTTGTATTATTAAGCATCCTCAATATTATAGTAGCCATTTCCGCTCTGGTCACAGTCGACTCAGGCTGGACCGAACCGTCCTCATAGCCTTCGATTATACCAAGAGCAGAGCATACCTGCAATGCGACCTGATAATCAGAATCGTCTGCATACTTATCACCGGCAGGGGACTCTGTTGACTCTGCCGGAGCTTCTGTCGCATCCGCAGGCGCCTCAGTTGCCGCGGTCTCTTCAACATCCTTCTCATCCTCCGGTATATCTGCTCCGGCGCCGGCTTCACCTGATTCATACAGCTCCTCGTCAGATGCCGCGGGAGTAGCCGTAGCTTCCGCCGATTCTGATGCCGTATTATCGGCTGATGTATCTTCATCTGCTGCCAACGAGGTTATCCCGCATGAGGTGGTTACCATCATACCCGCTATCAGCGCACAGATGAACCCTTTTATTCTCTTACTCATTATAATACCTCCATATTGTTTATATTCAAAAAGCTGCTGCCTTTTTTGAATCGCTGTTCAATTGTTTCTTCGAGGACAGCCTGGTTATCTCCTTGTATTCAAGCGGCGATATGCCTGTATATTTCTTGAATACCTGACTGAAATACTGCGAATTTGAGCCGTATCCGACCTTTTCCGCAACCTCGTATATCCTGTCCTTTTTGCCTTCCATTATGAGCTTTTTCGCCAGCTCCATCCTCTTTTCCATAACATAATGCGAAAAATTCATACCTGTCTCTTTTTTGAAGATCTTTCCCAGGTAATCTACATTAGTATATAGGATAGTACCGGCGATCCATCTCAATGACAATTTTTCATTTCCGATATTCTCGTCTATGATACGGATCGTATCCTTGATAAGTGAACTGTAAATATTGGTGTCCTTCGGCGTGTTTGACCGCGCGATCTCCGCCGCCTTGACCTTTATGAATTCCTTGATCTCATTAAAGCTTCTGCCTTCCTGGATCGATACTATCCCTTTCATATATATATCGATCTTTTCAACCTCACAGCAGCGTATCATACAGACATAAAGCTCCAGACAATATGTCTTTGCCACCGCGGGAGTAGGCATGCTCCGCTCAAGCTCTAAAAAGAATTCCTCCAGCAGCACAAGCGTTTTCTTCTCGTTGCCGCTTGAGACCGCTTCCTCAATACCCGTGTACTGAGGCGTCAGCGTAACCGGATCCGCGCTTATTTTGATATCACTTTCACATATTACCCTGGTGGACTCAGAATAGAACGAATACTCTGTGCATACCTTCATTCGCCTGAAGGTCTCCGGCGCCTCCTGAATAGGTATCATTTGGCTGTACACAGACATGATATCCAAACCATAACACTCGCGCACAACGTATGCTATATGCTGCAAAAGCTCATCCATGTCCCTGCCGCCCAGCTCGTCTGTGATCAACAGTACACAGTCCTGCATAGAAGTGCTCAATATAACGCTTTCCTCGCCAAGATAGCCCTGCGCCGTGTTTTTGATATAAAACAGATCGTCATATGTATCAGCCTTGTTTGGCTTTATGACCACCATCCTGACCGGAGTCCGCCTGTCCGCCGCAAATGCGCTGCAATACATATTGAACGCCTCATCGGCATCACCGATACCGAGTATGTAATCCTTTAGAAATCTCTCCTTTAGGATCGGCTTGACCAGCTTGGCATCCTGCAAAACAAGTCTTTCAAAGCTTTCATTCGCCTCATTGTCACAAAGGTCATGTGAAAAAACTTTTTTCTGACGCATAAGTCTCTCTCCCTCCGCATCTCAATATGTTTTTTTACATGGCTCCTATAGGTATAAGCTTACTAACTTCTGCTATATAACAAAAGCCTTTATCTTAATTATACACTATATATATCCGAAATTCAAGTAAAAGTTTATTAAAAATAAGCAAAACTCTAAAAAAATTTTTACATATATAATATATTGTACCTATTATTTTTAAAACACAATATATTGGTTGCCGGTCTTTGGGGAAACAGACATCATTATGAGTTTTTAGCATTCAAATGAAATTCTGCCGGACATTCCGATGAATATCCGGCAGAACATTCTATGCTTTTCTGAATTCAATTATAATGAAAACGGATTTGTTGAGTCAGTTGAATTCTGGATCGTGACATTTGTCAGATCATAATCATATGCATTGCCTCTGAGGTATCCGAAACACCAGATCCTTACCTTATCACAATCTGACTGCTGATATGCCGCATCGGTAAGTGAACCTATTACCTTTCCGTCCATATCAGTTACCGACATGCTTACTGATTTAAGCACATTGTTTACCACTATTTTAACCGTATACCATTCGCCGTCCTTGATGCTTGCAACATTGGAGGTCCTTGAGCCGTCCGTAGCCGTTATAGATCCGTTTCCGAACGTGAGCGTATTTGCAAGATAGTCCGTCGATGAAGTCGGATCCGTAAAGGAACCTAGCGTAAGCTGGAACACTCCCGAATTCATTCTTACATCAAACTGGCAATAGCCGTAAGTCTGTGAGAATGTAGTTGTAGTATCTCTCTGATACATGTACATCGAACCGGCACCATCGTCACTGCCCGACTTATCACTGTTTGAATACATATTGCAGTAATTTACGTCACGTTCATCATCATGCATATAGGTCTCATAATGCTCGCTCGCGGAGCCCTTCGTGAGCCACGGAGCACCGTCCTGAATGATGTTTAAACCATATATTCCCTGACCGGTATTTCCGCCTACAGAGCAATCGGTGAAATCCGAATTGGTTATATACGTAACACTTGCTTCAGCGTTTGCTATCATCGGCACAGCGGCCGCCTGAATACTGAGCACCGCAGCGGCGAATAATGAAACAAACTTTTTGTTCATATTAAATCTCTCCTTTTAGCGTTTATAGCTTAATATAATGACCCTACACTCTTTCCTATTCTATTATAATGATACAACACTGTTCCGGAAATATCAATACAAAAAACAGGTTTTTTTGTTTGATTTTTCGGTATACTCCGTGTCATTCAGCTTTAAAGATAACAAGTGACTGCGGCGCTGTTTTTATAAAGAATATACCGTCACAGGATTCATATTCACAATTGCAGTTGTCTGTGGCAAGGAGAACTCTCAGCCCCGTAACACCATAACGCGCCGCGTCAAGACGTATATCCTTCATTGTACTGTCAAAATTCCCAAGGATTATATACTTATCATCTTCGTATTCCCTTATATAGCCGTAAGTAAAGCCTATCCTGTGTACATAGTTAAATTCCCCTATGCTCAGCGCCTTCGCAGACTTGCGCAGCTTTGCCAGCTCCTTTATCCACGTTCTCATCTCAGCGTTCGGATCTATTTCATCCATAGACTCCCAAGGGAATGTGCTCCGGCAGAACGGATCGCCGTAGCCCTGAACACCCAGCTCGTCACCGTAAAACAGACAAGGTACTCCGGGCATGGTCATTATCATTCCTATAAGCTGCTTGACACGTTTCCTTGCAATAGCAAGGGCATAGCCGTTGAGACTGAATGCCGCCTGCTCCTCGCGGCTGACCTCGTGTCTTGTCGGGACTCCACCCATAAGAGTCACTATCCGCTCCACATCATGAGATGACAGCATATTCAAAAGCGAATAGAAAGCCGGAGCCGGATAATTTTCCTTTAGGCTCATGACACGCCTGTTGAATTCAACGGCATCTATCCTGCACAAAGCCATATCTATCATGGCGTTTCTGAGAGGATAGTTCATTACGGAATCAAGCTCGTCGCCGTAAAAATACTGCCTGCGCTCACCGTATGCGATCTTGTTCGACGCGTCCTCCCAGACCTCGCCGATTATCACTGCTTCAGGATCAGTTTCCTTAACGTTCCTGCGAAGCTCCTTTACAAAAAAATCAGGAAGCTCATCCACCACATCCAGTCTCCAGCCTGAAGCGCCGCATCTCAGCCACTTCTTTATTATAGCGTCCTTCCCGGAGAGCAGATACTCTCTGAGCTCCGGACTCGTTTCAACTATTTGCGGCAGCGTGTCGATGCCCCACCAGGATTCATACACATCCGGGTAGTCTATAAATTTATACCAGGTATAGTACGGCGATTCCTTTGACTGGTAAGCGCCGATGCTGTCATAATTGCCATACTTATTGAAATATTTGCTGTCGGAGCCTGTATGATTGAACACTCCGTCAAGTATTATCCTGATCCCATGCTTTTGGGCCTTGCCGCAAAGCTCTCTGAAAGTCGACTCATCACCAAAGCTGGGATCTATCTCTTCATAATTTCCTGTGTTGTATTTATGGTTCGAACATGATCTGAAGATCGGGTTCAGGTATATCACCGTTATTCCCAGATCCTCAAGATACGGAAGTTTTTTTATTATACCCTTGAGATTTCCCCCGAAAAAGTCGTTGTTTTTATACTCGCCGCCGAACTGCTCCGCTTTATAGTACGGCTGCTCGCCCCATTTTCGCTTGATTATATCTCCGCTCTCATATAAAAATGCTCCATCCTCATTCCCGTTATAAAATCTGTCGGGAAATATCTGATACGCTATCGCTTCCTTGAACCAGTCCGGAGTCTTGTACCTTTCATCATAAACGGTTATCTGGAACGAATGCGACGGCGTTTGAAAGCTCATCTCTCCCTTTCCCCCAAGATTTTCTGAGTTGTTTCCATAATATACAACACCTATATCCGTTTCAAGCTCAAAATAGTACCAGATCAGTCCCGGCTCATCCGTCACCTTTATTACAGTCTCGTATATACAGCTGTCAAGCACAGAAAAAACATACGGCATATCCTTATAGACCGCTTCACCGTTATCAGTCTTATAAATGATCTTTACCGAACGCGGTATCCCCATTCCGTAAGCCGAGATCCTCAAACGCACCTCCGTACCGCAGGTCACAGCGCCGAACGGAGCGCGAAAAAATTCTTGTCTGGAATTGTGTTCTATCTTCATAATTTCTCCTGACCCCCTTCGATAATGGTTTTAGGCTCCCGCGAAACACTGCAGCGTTTCGTAATTGCCTGTAATGATTTGTCCGCATAAAAAAAATCCCAATATTGATCCGGGATCTTTTACCGGAGCGGCGGCATATACCAACGCTCCGGCACAATTTTTATACATGAGTTTGAACGCTTGCCCCTACCTTATTTAATAGGCGTGAGGTGCCAGATAAGATCGTTATATTCACGGATAGTTCTGTCGCTTGAGAAATATCCTGACATAGCTGTATTCATGATCTGCTTTGCGATCCAGGTCTTTCTGTCCTGATAATCCTTCGATATCTGTTCCTGTGTCTTCATATAATCCTCGAAATCGCGAAGAACCATATAGGTATCCGGATAACCGTAGTCACCGAACAGAAGCGTGTTGTACAGATCCATGAACAGATTTGTATTCTCCGGAACTATGCTTCCGTCTATAAGCTGCTCAAGCGCATGGCGCAAAGTAGCATTTGTAGCGTATATTTTCTTTACTTCATCGCCGCCCGGCATATGAGCGCGGGCTGCAACTTCATCAGAACGCAGACCGAATATATAAATATTGTCATCTCCGACCTGCTCATACATCTCAACATTAGCTCCGTCCATCGTACCGATAGTTACAGCGCCGTTGAGCATGAACTTCATATTTCCAGTTCCTGATGCTTCCTTTCCGGCTGTTGAGATCTGCTCCGATACATCAGCGGCGGTAACAAGCTTTTCTGCAATGGAAACACCGTAGTTCTCAATAAATACGACCTTTATCTTATCGTTTATACGAGCGTCATTATTGATCATATCGCCGACTGAGTTTATAAGCTTGATGATGAGCTTAGCGCGCTTATATCCGGGAGCCGCCTTCGCCCCGAATATATACGTCTTCGGATAATAGCTCTCAGCATAAACCTTATCATTCAGTATCCTGTTATATTCGGCGATAATATGAAGAACATTCATCATCTGACGCTTATATTCATGAAGCCGCTTGCACTGGATATCAAAGATAGAGTCCGGATCTACCTTGATGCCATTGTGTTCAAGAATATAATCTGCGACCATCTTCTTGTTCGCCTTCTTTATAGCATCAAATTTTTTCTGGAAGACCGGATCCTCCGCATATTCAGCAAGCTTTGACAGCTTTTCTGACTCCTTGAGCCAGCCATCGCCGATAGTCTCGTCGATAAGCTTTGTCAGCTCAGGATTGCAGTTCGCTATCCATCTTCTGAAGGTTATACCATTAGTTATAGCATGAAACCTCTTTTTATCCATCAGGTAATAATCCCTGAATATATCATTCTTGAGAATGTCAGTATGAAGCTTTGAAACGCCGTTCACCGCAAAGCAGCTTGCAAGACACGTATTGGCCATCGATACCTGACCGTCCGCCAGTATAGCCATATATCTATGCTTTGCGCTGTCACCCGGATAGAACGCCTCAAGCCTTTCCATAAGACGTCTGTTCATCTCCTCAAGGATCATATATATTCTCGGCAGTATCCTTCTGAACATATCCTGCGGCCACTTTTCTAGAGCCTCGCTCATTACAGTGTGATTAGTATATGCGAATACATGAGTAACGATATCCCAGGCCTCATCCCAGCCCAGACCTTTTTCATCCATGAGCAGACGCATCATTTCCGGTATTGCCATCGTAGGATGCGTGTCATTTATATGGATAACTATCTTCTCCGGGAGCAGTCCCCAGTCATCACCGTTTCTCATCTCAAATTCCTTCAGTATCCACTGCAGCGTAGCCGATACCAGGAAATACTGCTGCTTCATTCGAAGCTCTTTTCCCTCTGTATGATTATCCTCAGGATAAAGCACCTTCGAGATGACCTCAGCAAGCTCCTTTTCCTCTGTTGCTCTTATATAATCGCCCTGATTAAATGCACGCATATCAAAATCTGTCGATGATTTCGCGCTCCACAGTCTCAGCTTGTTGACTACCTTAGAATCATATCCACACAGCGGAACATCATACGGAACCGCCATAACAGAACGCTCGTTGCTGTAGCTTATCTTCATAGAGCCGTTTTCCCAGTTTGTATGCACCTCGCCGCCAAAGGTCACCTTAACTGCCTCCTCCGGGCGGGCGACCTCCCATGCGTTGCCGTATTCCAGCCATGAATCCGGAAGCTCTGTCTGGTAACCGTCAACTATCTTCTGTCTGAACAGTCCATACTCATATCTGAGCGTGCAGCCGTATGCCGGCAGATCCAAAGTTGTAAGCGAATCAATAAAGCATGCCGCCAAACGTCCGAGACCGCCGTTGCCGAGCCCCGCATCGTTCTCAAGCTCCGCTACCTCCTGCAGGGAATATCCCAGATCCTCCAAAACCGCCTTATAATCGTCGGTCTGCATAAGATTTAGAATATTTGTGCAAAGAAGTCTTCCCATGAGGAACTCAAAAGATAAATAGTACAGCTTCTTCGAGCCCTCTTCCTTTACTTCCTTATGAGAAACGGCCCATTTCTCCATTATCCTGTCACGGACCGTAAGAGCGCACGCCGCATATACCATATGCGGTGTTGCCTCCTCAAGGATCTTTCCGAAGTGTCTGTTTATCTTTCCGATGATCTCACTCTTAAGCAGCTCTTGATTTGGAGTGAGCTTTTTTGTTGTTTTTACTGCCATTCTTTCATACTCTCCTTAGTTTCATCTATACAGTTTTTTCGGCTGCGCCGACATATATGGTTTCAGACTCAAGATTTCTTCGTATTCTTAACAGTCTTTTTGACTGACGATCTGCCTGTCGTTTTTTTCGCGGACGCAGATGTTGCGTTTTCTATACGCTCGACAGCTTTTCCCACGCTTGCTTTGGGCTTCGTCGTTTTTGCCGCTGAGCCGGCTTTTTTCGTCTTTGCAGCGGTTTTTGCCGGCTTCTTTTTCACGGGCTTTTTGACCTCTCTTGGATCGGCGTCCGAAACGTCATCTCCGAACGGATTTGGCACCTCTATTATGCCTCGCTCCGCCGCAAGCTGCTCAAGCGTACTCTCCGAGTTAGCAAAATCGCCTCTGATACGCTCCGCAAAATCAGGCAAATTCTCTAGATCCCATTCGGGCTTACTGTTTTTTTTTATACTTCCGGCCGACGGTCTTTCCAGACCTGTAAGCTCACAGTACATATCTATATACTTTTCAGCCGAAACTCCCCATGAATAGTCGGCCTCCATACCATGCTTGACTATCGCCTCCCATGAGCCCTTGTCATTATAGTATACATCCATCGCGCGCCATACACACTGGATCATGTCATCAGCGTTATAGTTTGCGAACGTAAAGCCGGTGCCTTCTCCTGTAAACTTATTATACGGCACAACGGTGTCCTTCAGACCTCCCGTCTCTCTCACGATCGGCACAGTGCCGTAATGCATGGATATGAGCTGCGAAAGTCCGCACGGCTCAAATGCTGACGGCATCAAAAACGCGTCACAGCCCGCATATATCTTATGCGAAAGCTCATTTGAATATGTTATCCTCGCGGCAAATCTGTCCGGATACTTCCACGAATAATGCCTGAATAAATTCTCGTACTGCTCCTCGCCGGTACCCAGGACAACTATCTGGGCGCCGCCGTTGCAGAGATCCTCAAGCTTATATGCGATCAGGTCAAAGCCCTTCTGATCCGTCAGACGCGATACTATGCCTATGAGCATCTTGCCCGGATCCTCAGGAAGTCCCATCTCGCGCTGGAGCTCCGCCTTGTTTGCCGCCTTGCCCGACTTGAACGTTCTTGTATTGTACTTTTTGTTTATGAATGCATCCTTTGACGGGTTCCAGTCATCATATGATATTCCGTTTACTATGCCTACCAGATCACCGCTTCTTGCCCGGAGCAGCGCATCGAGACCCTCTCCGTACTGCGGCGTGGTTATTTCATAAGCATATGTGTTAGATACGGTGGATATCTTATTAGCATAGACCATGCCGCCCTTAAGAAGGTTGGCGTCCTTATAATACTCCATCTTATCCGGAGTGAAATAATAATCCGAAATACCCATGGCGTCCTTTATGCCCTTAAGATCCCAGCGTCCTTGGAATTTAAGATTGTGGATCGTTATTACCGTCTTTATACCTCTGAAAAACGGATTATCCTGAAATGTATCAAGAAATACAGGGATCGGCCCCGTCTGCCAGTCGTTGCAGTTTATAACATCCGGCCTAAATCCTACCGTCGGCAGTATCGACAATACTGCTTTTGAAAAGAATATGAACTTTTCACAGTCAAGATGGATATAATCATATGGCTTGTCGCCGTTGAAATAGAATTTATTATCTATAAAATAATATATACAATTATTATAGTCCAGTTCAAAGACCCCGCAATACTGCTTTCGCCATGCCATATCGATATAGATATGGTCAATATAGCGCATCTGATCCTTGAAATGCTGCGGTATACAGTTATAAAGCGGCAGCACGACTCTTGCATCTACATTTTTTTCTCTGAGCGCCTGCGGAAGCGAACCCGCAACGTCTCCTAAGCCGCCTGTTTTCACAAACGGCGCACATTCTGAGGTCGCAAATAATACCTTCATCTTTAAATCCTTTCCCTGGAATATCGCCTATATACTACGTTTATATTTTACTATGGTTTCTGTTATTTGTCAATTTACACGTTGAAAAACTGTTTTTTTGACACAATCACAAACAGTAATCCTTGATTTATTATGTAAATTTCATAACAGAACTGCGTTCTCAGCCGTACTTAATATTATAATACCGGGTCATAAGGCTGCCGCGTTGATCCAGCAGCCTCTTTTCATTGCCCGTATTCTCAGATCCTTGTACCCTTTGAGATCGCCAGCGGATAGCTCTCCTGTCCGATAAGCTTTCTTCCGCTCGTTATGCAGACCTCCTTATCGAATACGACATGGTTCAGCTCAACACCCTCTTCTATAACGCTGTCCTGCATTATTATAGAATTCTGGACTACCGCTCCCTTCGCTACCTTAACGCCTCTTGACAGTACTGAATTTATTACTGTTCCTTCTATCACGCAGCCGTCAGAGATAAAGCTGTTAGTGCAGACAGCCTCTTCTCCGTACTTAGTAGGACTCTGATCCTTTGTCTTCGTGTATATAGGACGCTCACGGTTAAAAAGCTCATTTCTGAATTCTGCATTGAGGAAATCCATATTTGTCTTATAATAAGATCTCATCGAATCCACCTTATAGCACTGTCCCTTGAATTCATAGCCAAATATGCGCATTCCGCCCATCTTCTTTATTATAGCATCCTTTACAAAGTCAAGCTCTCCTCTTGCCGAGCACTCATCCACGATACTCTCAAGCAGGACCTTTTCCATTACATATATCTCCATGCTCGCATTCGATGTCTTCGGATAGTAAGGCTGGACCTCTATATCCTTGACCCTGTTGTCCTCATCGAGCTCAAGAAGCGTAAAGCGTGTCAGATCGCTTTCCGGTCTTCCGCGAAGATTCTTATATACAGCCGTTATATCAGCCTGTGTTTCTATATGTTTTTTAACTACATCCTCCAAATCCATATTGTAGACCATATTTCCGAGTGAAAGTATCACATATGTCTGATTGCTTCTGTGTATGTAATCGCTTATGCCTGCAAGAAGATCAATATTTCCCTTGATAACTCCGAACTGCTGCTTTTCAAGATTAGGAGGCAGGATATTCAATCCCTGTGTCTTTCTGTCAAGATCCCATGGTTTTCCTGATTTTATATGATCCATCAGCGATGAATAATTCGACTCTGTAGCAACACCCACATTGATTATTCCCGCATTTGCCATGTTTGATAATACGAAATCTATAATTCTGTATCTTCCTGCGACAGGCAGCGCGCTGTTAGCTCTTATATCGGTCAACGGCGCAATTTTTTCGTCTCCCGTAAGAATAATACCCATTGTATCATTTCTCATAATTCAATTCATTCCTTTCAATCTTTAATATTCAGATGTCCTTCAGACCTGGACCATCGAGCCTTTCAAAATGTCGGCTCCAGCTTCAACTTCCGCGCCGCCTTCGATAAGAACTATGCCGTGCGTGCAGTATTTTGACTTGTACGGATTGTCCTCCGACTCGTGGTTCACACCGATCTTTGCGTTTGAGCCTACGACCGCGTCGGGACCTATCACTGATTTTTCAATTACAGCCCCTTCTCCGATCACTGCGCCGGGCATTACCACTGAATCTCTTATTACAGCATCCTTGCCCACGGTCACGCCGCTGAATATTACCGAATGCTCTATTTTTCCTTCGATCGAACAGCCTTCTGTTACAGTTGATCTTGTAACCACTGCATTTTCGCCCATATAATGAGGCATGAGCGCATAATTCCTTGAATATATTATCCAGCTCCTATCATTCAGATCGAACTTCGGGGGATCGTCTATCAGATCCATATTCGCTTCCCAAAGAGACTGGATCGTTCCGACATCCTTCCAATACCCCTCAAATCTGTATGACATCATCTTTTCTCCGTCCGCAAGCATCTTCGGGATGATGTTCTTTCCGAAATCGTTTGCAGATTCCGTGTCCCGTTCATCATCCGTAAGATACTTCTTGAGAAGCTCGTACTTGAATATATAAATACCCATCGAAGCGAGATTGCTCTTTGGCTCCGCAGGTTTTTCTTCAAATTCAACTATCTCGCCGGTCTCATCGGTATTCATGATGCCAAATCTGCTGGCCTCCTCCCACGGCACAGGCATAACCGCGATCGTTGCCGCAGCGCCTGACTCTACGTGGGCCTTCAGCATCTCACCATAGTGCATCTTATAGATATGGTCGCCGGAAAGGATCAGCACATTCTTTGGGTTGAAGCCTTCAAGGAAGCCTATGTTCTGGTATATGGCATTCGCAGTACCCTTGTACCATTCTCCCGACTCGCCGCTCTGATACGGAGGGAGCACATACGCGCCGCCGTGCGAACGGTCAAGATCCCACGGATTTCCGTTTCCTATATATGTGTTGAGCTCAAGAGGCTCATACTGTGTCAATACGCCAACTGTATCTATCCCCGAATGAACACAGTTTGAAAGCGGAAAATCTATAATCCTATACTTACCTCCGAAAGGAACTGCCGGCTTTGCAACATTCTTTGTCAATGCGCCGAGTCTGGAACCCTGTCCGCCAGCCAGTATCATAGCTACACAGTTTTTTGATACCATAATATAATCATCTCCTAAATCAATTATTTTTTCTTTACTATCTTTCTTTTTAAAATCATTGCAGAATTTCCGTCAATAGGCACGCTCAGAGTGTAGTCCATATCACTGAACTGCTGCTTCTGAGTGTGATACACCATCTTATTGATCTTTCTGTTCCCGCCGAATTCAGTTGAATTCGAATGCAGTATCACCTCATAATCGCCCTCGTACGGAACGCCGAGCTTATAATTCTGCCTGTCGCACGGCGTGAAATTAGCGGCTACCACCAGCAGCTCCGTTGCTCTCTTACCGCGCCTTATATAGGATACCACCGAATTTTCGCTGTCCGCCTCATTTATCCATCTGAAACCGTCCCAGCTCTGCTCAAGCTCCCAAAGCGCCTTGCTTTCGAGATAGAGATGATTGAGTGTTTTTATATATTCATGGAGTTTTTTATGCGGCTCCATATCCAGAACATTCCACTCAAGCTGATCATCGTAACGCCATTCAAGGAATTGACCTATTTCACCTCCCATAAACATAAGTTTTTTACCCGGCATCGTCATGAAGTATGTCAGAAATGTTTTATATGACTCAAATTTTTCTTCGTACGTACCGTACATTTTATCTATCAGAGATTTCTTTCCATGCACGACCTCATCATGCGAGAGAGGCAGTATGAAATTCTCTGAATATGCATACATCATAAGGAACGTGAGGAGGGAATGATTATCCTTTCTGAAATACGGATCCATCGAAACATATCGAAGAGTGTCGTTCATCCAGCCCATATTCCATTTGAAATTGAAGCCCAGACCGTCATTCTCGGGCGGAGCCGTAACAAGCGGCCACGCTGTTGACTCCTCCGCTATCATCACGAAGCCCGGCGATTCAACACCCATGATCTTGTTTATCTTCCGGAGCAGGTCGACTGCTTCAAGGTTTCCGTTTCCGCCGTATTTATTCGCTACCCATTCCCCGTCTTTTCTCGAATAGTCACGGTAGAGCATTGACGAAACAGCATCAACCCTGAGTCCGTCCATATGGTATTCCTCGGCCCAGAAATGCGCTGAAGACGAAAGAAAAGAGATCACCTCGCCCTTGGCAAAGTCAAACACCATGGTCCCCCAATCCTTATGCTCACCCTCGCGCCAGTCGGCATACTCATAGCACGGCGTTCCGTCAAACAGTCTGAGTCCGTGAGCATCGCGCGGGAAGTGCGCCGGCACCCAGTCCATTATTACAGCTATGCCTGCCTTATGACACTTGTTCACAAAGCTTTTAAGCTGTTCGGGGGTTCCGTAACGCGAGGTTGCGGCGAAGTATCCTGTGACCTGATATCCCCATGATCCGTCGAACGGATATTCCGTCAATGGCATCAGCTCAAGATGTGTATAGCCCATATCCTTAAGATACGGTATCAGCTCATCCGCAAGCTCTTCATAATTATAGAAGGTCCCGTCCTCATGTATCTTCCATGAACCGGCATGACATTCATAAATATTCATCGGCTGATGGATACTGTCGCGTTTAGCACGTTTTTTCAGCCAGTTTTTATCGCTCCATTTAAAATCCCCCCCGTCATATACCTCCGACGCCGTACCCGGTCTCAGCTCACATCTTGCAGCATACGGATCAGAACGCATATACACGGTATCATCAGGAGCAGTTATGGCATACTTATACAAATCCCCGTTTTTGAAATCCGAAAAAAATCCATACCATATCCCGGTTTCCCCGTACCGGCAAAGCTCCTTGCCGCTGCCGCTCCATCCATTTGAATCACATGCGATCTTTACGTCCTTAGCGTTAGGCGCCCACACCGCAAATCTCCATCCGTCCACCCCATTCTCCTGCATACGGTGAACTCCAAGCAGCTCGTACGATCTGAAATTGTCCCCGGAATTGAACAAATAGGTCTGGAAATCACTTATTCCAAAGATCTCTTTTTTGTCTTCCATCAATTTCACCTCACTATTAATACAGAATAAACTTTCATATCAAGGGAGTTCAACTGCAGACAGTTTTTCCCCAAAGATCATTCTATGTTAATTATAACACAAAATACTTTGTGAGTAAAGACTATATTTTCAATAAAATTATTTCTTTTTTTTAGTCAAACCGCTTAAAAATTGTGCTAAATATCCATAAATATACTGATTTATACGTTATTTAGACGGTTTTTATATATTTTTGAGGTATTTTCAATAATAATTACGAAAAATGCACTGCCTCGGCATACATTCGCGCCAAAGCGTTATGCCCAACAAAAAGTGTGTGTATTTTTAATAAAAATCTTGACATTTGACTTAAAATATTATAAAATATATATGCTTAATGTTCTTTAAAAATAGTTTTCTGTATATTTTACAGTAATTGCAGCCGCACAAAGGTTTAACAGGTGTTCTGTGACGGTTGCTTACAAAGACGGCACACGCGCCCTACACCTGCACGGCGCCCTGCCGCCGGAATATACTTTTAATGAAATAGATGACATATCATTATAAAAGATAGCAACCATTATTGACAGGTTCACCTCCATAGTTTGTGCGGATATAGAAAGTCACATAATATACGGGGGTGTTTAAAATAACTGTAATAATCTTAAGTGCAGTCATTTTTATAGTGGCTGCAGCCGGAGTGTTCGCTGGTATCACCGCTTACAAAAAGGGGTTTTCTGCCGGTATCGAACACAGAAAACAAATTGCAGAAGCACAATTCGGCTCTGCTGAGGAAAAGGCAAAGGCCATAGTTGCCGATGCCGAGCGCGCCGCTGACTCAAAAAAGCGCGAGGCTTTGCTTGAGGCCAAGGAGGAAAATCAAAAGCTGCGGCAGGAGCTTGAAAAGGAGCTCAAGGATCGCAGAAGCGAGATCTCCCGTCAGGAACGGCGTATAAATCAGAAAGAGGAAGCTTTAGACAAAAAGACCGAAAACCTCGAAAGAAAGGAGCAGTCGCTCAACGGCAGGCTTCGGTCATTGGATAAAAAGGAGCATGAAATAGCAGAAATCAAGCAGAAGCAGACAGATGAGCTGGAACGCATTTCCGGTATGACGCGCGATGAGGCGAAGGAGAGCCTTATCCGCGAAATAGAGGTCAGCGCAAGGCATGATGCTGCTGTTATGGTTAAAGAAATTGAGCAAGAGGCAAAGGATACCGCAGAGAAAAAGGCTAAGAATATTGTTGCAATGTCCATTCAAAAGGTAGCCGCGGATCATGTTGCCGAAACGACCGTTTCTGTCGTTAATCTGCCAAGCGATGAGATGAAAGGACGTATAATAGGCCGCGAGGGCAGGAATATACGAACGCTTGAAACGCTTACCGGAGTTGATCTGATAATCGATGATACTCCTGAGGCTGTTATAGTTTCAAGCTTCGATCCGATCCGCCGCGAGGTCGCAAAGCTGTCACTCGAAAAGCTTATCGTTGACGGAAGAATACATCCCGCAAGGATAGAGGAAACGGTTGAAAAATCGCGTAAGGAAGTTGACGCTATAATAAAGCAGGAGGGCGAGAACGCAGCGTTCACCACAGGAGTCCACGGGCTTCATCCTGAGCTTATAAAGCTTATAGGTAAGCTTAGATACAGGACAAGCTATGGTCAGAATGTACTCAAGCACTCGATAGAGGTAGCACAGCTTGCGGGAGTAATGGCAGGCGAGCTGGGCTGTGACGTGACCCTTGCAAAAAGAGCCGGACTGCTCCACGATATAGGCAAGGCAGTAGACCATGAGGTCGAGGGCTCGCACGTTACGATCGGCGCGGACATAGCAAAAAAATTCCGTGAAAACAAGGATGTTATCCATGCGATCATGGCTCATCACGGAGATGTTGAACCGCAGACGATAGTCGCAACGCTAGTACAGGCCGCCGATGCCATATCCGCAGCGAGACCCGGCGCAAGACGCGAAAATCTTGAAACATACATAAAACGTCTGCAGAAGCTCGAAGAGATATCAAACAGCTTCGACGGTGTTGAAAAGTCTTTCGCAATACAGGCCGGACGCGAGATAAGGATAATGGTCAAGCCCGAAGCGGTAAACGATGACGGTATGATCATTGTAGCCAAGGAAATTGCAAAGAAAATCGAAAGCGAACTGGAATACCCCGGTCAGATAAAGGTAAGCCTTATAAGAGAGACCAGAGCGGTAGATTACGCTAAGTGATCCGGTTCCGAAAAAGAAAAAAAGCAAAATGAGGAGCATCCGCCGGATGACGCCCGCGTTCCCCTTGTACGATAAAGGTGCATCGGTTAAACGAATGTGGCGCAGCTTCTACCCCGTCCGGCACGCTCCTTTTTTATTAACGGAATAATTCCTTAGAAAGGATATTAAATGAAAATACTTTGTATAGGCGATATCGTCAGCAGGACCGGAAGAGATATGCTCTTTAAATATGTTGACGATTTCAAATACGGCACGGATATAGACTTTGTTATAGCCAATGCCGAAAACTCCAACCACGGCAGAGGCATGACCCGCCGCTGTTATGATGAAATGTCCGGCGCGGGAGTGGATTTTTTCACGCTCGGCAACCATACCTGGGGCGCAAAGGATATAGTGGATATACTTGACAATGAGGACAATGTTATACGTCCGCTGAATTTTCCCGGAAAAGTGCCGGGCAGAGGCAGCGCTGTCGTCAGGACCGCATCGGGTGTCCCCATCGGCATAATAAACCTCATAGGCCAGACGAACATGGCTCCATGCAACTCGCCTTTTGAGGCGGCGGAGCGCGAAATAAAAAAGCTGTCGGATAAGGTAAGGATAATCCTTGTCGATTTCCACGCAGAGGTGACATCGGAAAAAATGGCTATGGGCTATTTTCTTGACGGAAAAGTCAGCGCGGTATTCGGCACTCATACGCATATCCAGACCTCCGATTCAAAAATACTCCCGAACGGGACGGGATATATTACCGATCTTGGAATGACAGGTCCGGCCGATTCAATACTCGGTATGAACAAGAATATAATAATAAACCGTTTTCTGACGGGCATGCCGCAGAAATTTGAGATCGCAAACGGCAAAGGCCAATTCTGCGGCTGCATATTCACGATAGATGAAGACAGCGGCAGATGCACAAATGTTGAAAGGCTGTTTATTTATGAATAAAGAAATCCGGAAGATCAGCTGCGTTCCGATAAAGTCTCACGATCTTCCGGATTTTTTGCATTTTACAGAAGTTTTTTCTTTTATCTATTGCATTTTGACATAAAAGGTGTTATAATGTGTTTGTGTTAAAAAAATAACACTCGACTTTTTCAAATCAAGGTCATTGTTCAATAAAATTTTACAATGACCCGTTCAAATTCTTAAGGAGGATTTTTGCAATGTCAAAAAGATTTACATTACCAAGAGACTTGTATTACGGCAAAGACGCTCTTGAGACTCTCAAAACTCTTGAAGGAAAGAAAGCAATAGTTGTTACCGGCGGCAGCTCAATGAGGCGCGGCGGCTTCCTCGGCAAAACAGAAGAATATCTTAAGGAAGCCGGAATGGAGGTACGGCTGTTTGAAGGCGTTGAGCCTGATCCATCTGTAGAAACAGTAATGAAGGGCGCGGCGGCGATGACAGAATTCCAGCCGGACTGGATCGTTGCGATCGGCGGCGGCTCGCCTATAGACGCAGCAAAGGCTATGTGGGCATTTTATGAGTACCCCGACACGACCTTTGAGGCTCTCTGCACACCGTTCAATTTCCCGAAGCTCAGAACAAAGGCTAAATTCTGTGCTATCCCTTCGACCTCAGGCACAGCTACGGAGGTAACGGCTTTCTCAGTAATAACGGATTACGCAAAGGGCGTTAAATACCCGCTTGCCGATTTTGAGATCACACCTGATGTTGCCATAGTAGATCCGGCGCTCGTTGAAACTCTTCCGCCGAAGCAGGTCGCTTATACCGGCATGGACGCGCTTACACACGCGATCGAGGCATACGTTTCAACACTCAACAGCCCGTTTACAGATCCGCTTGCAATAAAGGCGATCGAAATGGTATTTGACTATCTGCCTCAGTCATACAATCTTGATATGGACGCAAGAGAGCAGATGCACTATGCGCAGTGTCTTGCAGGACAGGCATTCTCAAACGCGCTCCTCGGCATAGTTCACTCGATGGCGCACAAGACCGGAGCTGCTTTCTCGACAGGTCACATCCCGCACGGATGCGCTAACGCTATATATCTTCCGTACGTTATAAAATACAACGCTCATGAGCCTGAGGCTATGAGAAGATATGCTGATATAGCAAGAAGAGTTGGTCTCGGCGGCACATCTGAAAAAGCACAAGTAAACGCACTTATCGCTAAGATCGAGGACTTCAACCGTCAGCTCAATATACCCAAGACTCTTAAGGAGTTCGGCGTAAACGAGGATGAGTTCAAGGAGAAGCTCGATAATATAGCAGAGCTTGCAGTAGGCGACGCATGCACAGGCTCAAATCCGAGAAGCATAACGCCGGAACAGATGGCTAAGCTGCTTACATGTACATATTACGGTACAGAAGTAGATTTCTGATAAATACATTTAAAATACAGGAGCAGTCCTTTTTGGGTCTGCTCCTATATTTTTGCCCGCAGACCCACTGCTGGCATTATCGAAAAAATTGATATTGACAATACGACGTTATTAATGTAAAATATCATTAAAGGACGTGATATATAAATGGATATAAATAAATACAGCGATATGGCGGAAGATATAAAAAAGATGGTTTCCGATGCAGTCTCGTCGCAAAACTATGACAAGCTCGGTGAAAATATTTCAAGCATGGTAAACACCGCCGTGACCTCTGCCGGAGCAGGGATCAAGCAGGCGGTAAAAAACGGATTTTCACGTAACACGAGCACAGCAGAACGCGGTTATCCTCTAAATCCATCAGCGCTTCCCGCAGGTTATGGAATGGTACCGCTCATACTTGGGATCGCCGGCGCCGCGGTGTTTTTCACTGCCGCATTCGCAGCCTTTGTCATCGGTTTGTTCAAATCGACGTTTATTCCCTCGGCATTCCTTGCGTGCTGCGCAGCTGCCTGCTGTATCATTTCTGTGCGAGGCTATAAATCGGCCCGCTTGAAAAAAAGGTTCAAGCGCTATTCACTGCTTATGAGCCGCGGCAAAAACTTTTTGATCGATGATATAGCCTCAGCATATCCGCTCGGCAGAAAGCAGGTATGCGCCGATCTCGAAAAGCTTACAAAGCTCGGAGTGTTCCCGCAGGGACATATCACAAAAAAATACTTCATCTGTGACAATGAGACCTACGATCACTATACACGCTCGCTGGAAATTGAACAAAAGCTGATGAAGGATCCCGAAACAGCACAAAAGCTCTCTGAAACCAAAGCTTCCATCGAGCGCGGCAGGGAATATATAACCGGCATCCGCAGTGCAAATGATATAATTATTGATAAGGAAATGTCAGACAAGCTTGACACTACGGAAGCTCTGTTAAGGAACATCTTCGACCGTCTAGAAAAGCGGCCTGAGCTTTTCAGCGAAGCTCGCAGGCTCATAGAATACTATCTTCCGATAACGCAAAAGCTGCTAAATGCCTATATAGATCTCAACAGGCATGAGATCGAAACAGAAAATATAAAAAAATCGAAGCTTGAGATCGAAAGATCCATCGATTCGGTCAATACGGCTTTCTATAATTTATACAACGACCTGTTCCTCGATGAAAAAGTGGATATAATATCGGATATATCCGTGCTCAATTCCATGTTCGCAAATGAGGGACTCAACAACAGCGACTTCAATAAGAAAGGATGATATGAATGGAAATCGAGAAACCGTCACTCACACTCACACCGAATATTGAAACGGCTCCGGCTGAAAAAAAACCTGAGCCGCAAACAGCCGTGATCGATAAGGAGGACACTCTCACAGCTGAGGAAAAAGCGATGGTAGAAAGCTTTTCCCGCCAGATCGATATCAAAAATACGGCAATGGTAATGCAGTACGGAGCCGGAACGCAGCAAAAAATGGCCTCCTTCTCAGAAAAAGCGCTCGCCTCGGTAAGAACCAAGGAGCTTGGAGAGGTCGGAGATATGCTCACAGATATCGTCAAGGAGCTGCAGTCCTTTGACGCAGCCGATGATGATAAAGGCGGGATATTCAAGCTGTTCAGGAAGGGCGCGGATAAAATAGAGACCCTAAAGGGGAAATACAGCAAGGTCGAAGGCAATATAGACAGCGTTGTAGAAAGTCTTGAACATCACCAGATCCAGCTTATGAAGGATATCTCAAGCTTGGACCAGCTCTACGAGTCAAACCTTGTTTACTATAAAGAGCTTACTATGTACATCCTCGCAGGCAAAAAGAGTCTTGAAGCCTTCAGAGCGACCGAGCTCATGACCGCGCAGGAGAAGGCCGCTGCCAGCGGGCTTCCCGAGGACGCGCAGGCCGCTAAGGATCTCAGCGATATGGCAGATCGATTTGAAAAAAAGCTGCACGATCTTGAGCTTACTCGAATGATCGCAATACAAACGGCGCCTCAGATCCGCCTTATCCAGAGCAACGACACAGCCATGGCCGAAAAAATACAGTCAACTATAACTAACACTATACCTCTCTGGAAGAGTAGGATGGTCCTTGCCCTCGGCATCGCGCACGCGACAGAAGCTGCAAAGGCACAGCGCGCAGTCACAGACATGACGAATGAGCTGTTAAAAAAGAACGCGCAGCTGCTTAAGCAGGCGTCTATCGATACCGCGCGCGAGACGGAGCGCGGCATAGTAGATATTGAAACGCTTTCTGAAACAAATGAGACCCTCATCTCAACGCTTGACGAGGTGCTGGCTATACAGGCCGAGGGACGACAAAAGCGGCATGACGCCGAAGCAGAGCTGGTAAGGATCGAGGACACGCTCAAAAATAAGCTGCTTGAAATGAGCAGATAAGCTCAAATACTATATGCAGTAGATAATTGTGAAACGATCGTTTCGCAATCACCTAATTATATGCAGCCGAAGGAGGCTGATGATCATGAGATATGCACTTGCTCTTGCAGGCGGCGGGACGCGAGGAGCATTCCAGGCCGGAGTCTGGCGCGCTCTGCGCGAAATGGATATGGAGATAGCCGCTATAACCGGCACATCCATAGGCGCGGTCAACGGAGCCATGTTCGCTCTGAACAAGGATACGGAGGAAATGTGGCAAAGCATATCGGTAGACGACATAGTAGACGTGCCGAAAAAGAACTCTAATCTCCTCTCTCTTGAATCACTGCCGGGCATCGTAAAAAAAGGAGTGGGCGAGGGAGGTCTTGACGCCTCGCCTTTTAAACAGCTCCTAAGCTCGCTTATAGACGAGGATGAGCTGCGCCGTTCACCGGTCGAATACGGTCTATGCACATTTTCAATAACTGACAAAAAATCCGTTGAGGTTTTCACAGAAGACATTCCCAAAGGGCAGCTTGTGGATTTCATCCTGGCAAGCGCATGCTTCCCAGTTTTTAAGCCTGTGGTAATAGACGGAAAGGAATACACAGACGGAAGCACAAGGAACAATCTCCCTATAAATATGCTCACAGACCGAGGTTATGACACTATAATAGCCGTATCTGTAAAAGGCGTAGGTGCCATACGCGATTATAACGGCTGCGGCGCAAACGTGATCAGGATAGACGCGCAGACGCCCGAAGTCGGACTTATGGATTTTGACCGTGAAGCTATAGGACGCAGCATAAAAAGCGGTTATTTCGAATGTATGAGGACCTTCGGGAAATACTCCGGAAGCATTTACTCTTTCTATAACGCATCATACAGGGAAGCTTTGTCAGTTTTCGGCGAAGAGCTGATACGCGGTGTTGAAGCTGCCGCAAAAATGACGGGCATGGATCCTTATGTTCCATATTCGTTTAAGGATCTATCGCTCACCGTTCTTGCTGAATACAGAAAAAAACCAAGACTGCGCAGACTTACCGACTATATAGCCCGCGGCAAAAACAATTTTATAAATGAAAAGCTAGATCTGCTCGGTGAGCTTTATACAGCCGCAAATTCGATCGTATATTTGTCCAAATATCTTTAAATATGTATAAAAAAGACCTTTTTCCCTTGAATTTCTTAAAAAAAAGGGAAAAAGGTCTTGTATTTTGCGCTGAAAAATTATATAATAGATTATATGTATAGACAAAAATCTACATAGACCGATAATAAAGGAACTGATAATGAAAAAGTTTTTTATAATAGTGATCGCGGTCGCGATCCTGGCCATAGCCGGGTACGGGATAGCCTATCTTGTTACTCCGGTCAATTCGGTCGCGCTGGAGGAATATGTCCACGAGGTAGGTATCTCGTGTCCGGACGCTTTTATCTCAAGGAGCGAGTCGGTGTATTACGCGACCTCATCAGGAACAGTTTATGACATGACTGCGGAAGGTGACCGCGTTTCGCGGGATACCGTAATAAGCACGGTATACAACGGAAATGTTGACAGCAGCGTTTTACGTGAGCTGCAGACGCTCGACAGCAAAATAAACAGGCTCAGGCAAAGAGAAGCTCAGAGCACTCTTTATTCTCAGGATACCGGCTCTGTCGAAAGCGAAGTAGCGTCGAGAATAAACTCTATATCCGAACTTGCCGAATCTGGTGACATAGAGGAAATACACGAATACAAGGAAGACATAAACAGCCTAAGAGCAGGGGAGGACATATCGCTTTCCGGTAAAATAGAAGAGCTTACAAATGAAAAAAGCACGCTTGAAAGCTCTATCGCCGGAGGAAAAACGGATATAGTATGCGATCGTTCCGGTATATTCTCATCGTATATCGACGGTCTGGAATCAGTCCTCTCCCCGGACAGGATACAGGAATACAATGTATCCTATATACGCAGCCTTTCAGTTCAAAATATAAAGCATACCAGCGGCACCGCCGTGCTCACAGGCGACCCGATATGCAAGGTCATGAACAATCATAAATGGTATGTCATCGGCATAGGCGGCGAGGCAAATGCTTCTCTCTGTCAGGAGGGGACAGATGTCACCGTAAGATTTACCAATCTTTCCGGTTCGTCTGCACCGGGTACGATAACATATGTTTCCGCACCGGATGAGAACGGGGAATTTCTGTTTCTTGTAGAGGTGTCGACATATCTTGAAAGTCCGTTCTCCTACAGAACGATAGATACTGATATAATATTTGAGGAATATTCGGGCTATAAGATCCCTTCAGAGGCGGTGCGCACAGGCGAAACGCTTGACAGCTATTACGTATATGCCACTGTTGGCTCCACTACCTACCGCTGTGACTGTGAAATTCTTTACACCGATATGGAAGAGGGCTATTCGATAATCCAGTCCACGGAGGACGCTGAAAACAAGCTTGCATCAATGGAACGGCTGGTCGTGGGCGAACGCTAAGGAGTGATAACTTTGAGCATTGAACAAAGACTTGACGAGGTAAGGCAGCGGATCAGGTACGCAGCTGAGAGCTGCGGCCGAGATCCGGGCGATGTAACACTGATAGCCGTTACAAAGACCCATCCGCCTGAGATGATGAACGAGGCAATAAGACTCGGCATCACAGATATAGGAGAAAACAAGCCTCAGGAGGTACGCGATAAATTCGATAAGGTGCTTCCGGTGCGCTGGCATCTTATAGGTCATTTACAGACCAACAAGGTGAAATATGTTATTGACCGCTGTGTTATGATACACAGTGTTGATTCAATAAAGCTAATGGACGAGATAGAGCGTCTTGCCGTCTCACACAGCAGAGACATGGATATCCTTATACAGGTAAACATCTCCGGAGAAAGCACCAAATCGGGGATCGCTCCGGAAGAGCTGGAAAGCCTGCTCTCCCATGCCGAAAAACTCCAAAGGACCCATGTCAAGGGACTTATGACTATTGCTCCCAAAGCAGTATCGGGCGATCCCGGCATCCATTTTCACAATATGCAGCTGCTTTTTGAAGAAATGAAGAAACGCAGCTTTGCAAATGTCGAGATGCGGGAACTGTCAATGGGAATGAGCGGAGATTACGAGACGGCTATAAAATACGGAGCAACTCTCGTAAGAGTCGGCAGCGCTATTTTCGGACCGCGCAGCTATGATGTTCCGTCAGAATAAATGCTAGCACTGCCTTCAGCCGGCAGATGTATAACAGAAAGGATGTGCAGATATGTCAATATTTGATACTACTAAAAGAGCCTTTGGCTCCGGTTACGATGACTATGATGATTACGACGGCTATGATGATGAAATGTACGATGATGAATACGAGGAGGAAAAGCCACACAGAAAAAGCTTCTTCTCATTCTTCTCCAAGAAGAAGGACAGCTTTGACGATGACTATGAAGAGGATCTCAGCGACCGCAGCGTAAGAGATCAAAGGAGCAGAGATTACAACAGCAGAGACTACAGCAGCAGGAGCTATTCCGGCAGCAGCAGAAGCTCATATTCATCCTCCTCAAGAGGGATCTCTTCATCAAGAACGGCGTCATCGCAGTCCTCGATACGTTATGATTCAAATCCGGGAGAAATAGAGGTAAAGGTGCTCTACCCGACAAGCTTTGATGATTCTGCCGAGCTTGTCAGAGAGGTAAAGGCCGGAAAGATAACTATCTTTGATGTTTCGGGAATACCGTCGAACGAAGACGCGCGCAGAGTAGTAGATTACATAAGCGGTGCGGCGGCAGGCATGGAATGTCCGTTTTCACGGCTGTGTCCCAGCATATTCTGTATCGCGCCTAAGGGTGTAAGGTTAAATAACACCGGCTCAAGATATAAAACATGAATTATGACAAAAAGCTTCTGACGGCAAAAGCTGAAGACCTCTTTGACCTTTGCGATAAATATTCCTCAGCTCGGTTCTCGGATTTCCTTGACGGCGCTGAGCAGGCAATTATAAATAAGGAATTTATTATACCATATGGCTATAATGTTATGCTTTACGGCGGCTTTGACGGTGCTGAAAAGAGGATCATGGGTGTTTTTCCGGAATGGGAAGAGCCTGACACTGCTGCTTTCCCGATAGTATGCATAAAAGCCGAAACTGCTCTGCCGCTCACACACCGGGATTATCTCGGCTCTCTGATGGGCTTAGGCATTACTGCGTCCAAGCTGGGAGATATAGTTGTATCCGACAGCTGCGCATATATATTCCTTCATCAGGATATTTCGGAATATATTTTAAGCTCCATGCATAGGATAGGTAATCAGCACGTCAGCCTTGCGCCTGTCCCGGACACATCATCGGTCAACATCGAACGAAGATACAAGACCATTGAAGCGGTTTGCGCCTCGAACAGGCTGGACGCACTGACAGCAGCCGCCGCGAATATATCACGCTCAGAGGCGGCTAAGCTTATAGAAGGCGGTAAGATAAAGCTTAATCATCTTGAGGTATGCAAGCCTTCTGAAGCTGCGGCAGAGGGCGATCTGCTCTCGATACGCGGCAGCGGAAGATATATTATTTATAAATTCGGCGCTCAAACACGAAAAAAACGGATTCATGTTACATTAAAAAAATATATTTAGGGTAAGTACCGGCGCAGCGTAATGCCGCGGACCCGGAACGGAGGATCTATGCTGAAACCAATTGATATTCAGAACAAAGAGTTTGAAAAGAAGCTCAAGGGCTATGACTGCGACGAGGTGGATGATTTTCTTGATGTTATCATCCAGGATTACGAGGCGCTGTGTCAGGAAAACCAAAGCCTGAAGAACAAGATCGGACTTCTCACTGATGCCGTTGAACGGTATAAACAGATAGAGGATACAATGCACAAATCTCTCGATGTTGCAAGACAGTCCGCGCAGGATATCAAAAACAACGCCAACATGGAGGCTCAGGCGATCATAAACAGGGCAAAACTTGACGCTACACGCCTGGCACGCCAGATAGACGAAGAGCATATCAAAAAGCATCAGGAGATGCTGAAGGTCAAGCAGGAGGTAGATACCTACAAGGTAAGGATAAAGACCGTATGTGAAAACCTTATGAAGACGCTTGATGATATGTGATCATACAATAGAAGGGGCTGATACATTTTGACGTGTCAGCCCCTTTTGTTATTATATTCATCCCATGGTGTCAGGGTGTTTTTTCTTACAATATATGCTTTTTCAGCTATCTCGGCAAGAGGAGTGTCGCTCAGGCTGTCCGAATAAAAGCTGTCACAGGCCTTTATCCCGTATTCCTCATCCAAACGCCTGACCTTTTCACTGCCCCAGCAATTTTCCCCGGTATATTTCCCCGTTCTGCTGTCCACCCTTGATGCGATAAGCCTATCCACGCCCAATCTTTGACATATCGGTCTAAGCAGGAACTCAGGAGACGCCGAGATTATTATATCATCATCTCTATGCTGACTTTTATAATAATCCATTATCCCGCCTTCATGTCTGTCCCAAAATTCATTTACTGCAGTATCTATATCAGGCACCTTTTTCAAAAATCCATACATCCGTTCCTTGAACTGTGTTTTTGTATAGATGTGCAGGACATATAAAATAAATGCATACAGCGTGGGAAATACCCATTTCCGCGTCTTCCTGTATCTTACGGCGCAGAATTTTATAAAATCAGCAGTCGAATCACCGTCATAAATAGTTTTATCGAAATCATAAATATTCAAAACATATAAGTTCCTTTCGTCATTTGCTTTACTGATCTTCATTCAGAAGCGACACAGCATATGCACTGATGCCCTCGCCGCGCCCCTCGAAACCAAGCCGTTCTGTGGTTGTTGCCTTTATACTGACCCTGGTAATATCTATACCAAGATCCTTTGACATATTCTCACGCATTTTCTCTATATAAGGCATAAGCTTAGGCCGCTGCGCCGCGATAGTTATATCAGTGTTTTCTATGCTGAAACCGCATTCGCACACCCTATCAACTACTCTTCGGAGCAGTATCCTGCTGTCTATCCCTTCAAATTCCGCTGCGGTATCAGGGAATGATCTTCCTATATCACCCAGCGCCGCGGCTCCCAGAAGGCTGTCACAAAGAGCGTGTACGGCCACATCCGCATCGGAATGCCCCAGCAGTCCCAAACTGTGCGGTATGTCCACACCGCATATTATACACTTTCTGCCCTCCGCCAGCTTATGCACATCATATCCAAAGCCTACTCTCATTTACTTTCCCTCATTTCAAGAATTCTTTCACCCATGATCATATCCTCAGGCGTTGTTATCTTTATATTTTCATATTTTCCCGGCGTGAAATGTACGCTTCTGCCGTACCTTTCAAGCACAGAACAGTCATCTGTTACAGCTCCGCCCTCTTTCTTGAGCCTCTCATGCAGATCCATAAGCTCTAAACGGTCAAACACCTGAGGAGTCTGGATCTGAACAGTCCTTTCTCTGTTTACGGTAGCTGTTATATTTCCGCTCTCGTCTATCGTCTTGAGCGTATCCTTTACCTTCACGCCCAGCGCGGCTGCTCCGTATTTTTCAGCATCCGCAACAACGCTGCGTATCTCATCATCCGTTACAAGACATCTTGCACCGTCGTGTATCACAGCCACATCGCCATGTGCCAAGGACAGACCGATATATACCGACTCCTGACGCTCTTTGCCTCCCTCGGAAACTGCGGTGACCTTTGTTATACCATCCCTTTCTATTATAGAACGGCAGCTGACGATATCCTCATAGCCGGTCACGACAACTATCTCATCGATCACCTCACAGCTTTGAAACACACCGAGAGTCCGCGCCAGTATTTCCTTTCCTCTTAGCTCCAGATACACCTTATTTATACCCGCGCCCATTCTTTTTCCCTTGCCTCCGGCGGCAATCACAGCTGATACCATATATATTTCCTCCAATAATAATGGGGCTGCAGCAAAATGCGCAGATCAGATCTTATCAGCTCTGCACCATTTTTCTAAAGCCCCATGCATCTTATTCTCCGACCGTTTCCGAAACAGTATCCTCCAGAATAAGCTCGATATCACTTTCACCGGCGACTCCGGAAAGCATGAGCTCGCTCATAACGATCTGTCTGGCGGAGCTGAGTGTTTTTCTCTCGCTCGTTGAAAGTCCTTTTCTTCTGTCACGGCACATAAGCTCCTTCAAAACACCGGCGACCTGATATATATCTCCTGATTTTATTTTTGCCATATTTTCGCGCTGGCGCTTATTCCAATTTATATCATCGCCGACCTTCTGCTTGTGGAAATAGTCAAGGACCCGCTTTGCCTCGTCCTTTGATATAACGTCTCTAATTCCTATCTGCTCACAGCCGTTGACCGGGATATCGGAAACCATATTTCCCACAGCAAAACATACAACATAGTATTCACGCTCCACACCGCCGAGAACTATCTTCTTTATATCCTTAACTATCCCGGCACCGTGCATAGGATGCACGACTTTATCTCCGACACTATACATGCTTCACCGCTCCTTTGCAAAAACACAATTGCCCAACTATAGTAATTATATCATATTTTTTGCAAAATGTCAAATGATTTATTTTATCACATTTCACAAAAAAAATCAATATAAAAATTGATTGTTATATACATGATATCATTGCATAATTTTATGCATATTGTACAAATAGTCAAAAGCTCTTTATCAAAAGGTTTTTTGATAAAGGAAAGAAAGCGCACCAAACGACGTCTTTGCCGTGCAGTGCGCTCTGTTTAATGTCCTATATTGAAATAAGCTCCGTACCCCTGACGATAGGATCACTGATCAGCCACTCCAAATTTCATATTATCTATCTCAGTTGACCATTCCCAGTTTTTTTCGTCCCTTACCGCCAGGACCTCTATTGCTGAAAAATCCTCCGCCCCCTCAAAGGTCATATCTTTTATTTCTGCAGTTTTTCCGTCCTGTGTGACCTTAAACGAGACTGTTTTTGTATCAAAATCTATTTCTGCCTCTATATTCGTTACACCTGTACCGGTAAATCCGATCCCGACATTTGTCCACGGCAGCGTTTCAAGTCCCTGATTTGAGATCTTTCCACCGTAATTATACGAAAGCTCTTCTCCCTCACGCGTCTTAAATGAAAGGAACACATTCCCTTCACTGTCGGCAAATCTAAGCTCACCGACTGAGCTGCCGCCGGTCATTGCGCCGACCGTCCAGTCAAGATTTATATATACCCTGCCATCCATATATCCAGGAAGAGTATACACGGCATTTCGGTTACCCTTATCTGTCCCTCCAAAATGCATCGCGCCGGATACTGTTCCGATCTCGCCCATAGGCGCCGGCTTTGTTCCCTCCCAGCCTGCCGTATCACCATCGGCATATTCTGAGTAATCCTCGTCAATATATATTCTGTAAACCGCGCCGTTTATCTGCTCCATAGTGTAATCCATGCTCTCTAACGGGTTCTCAGTCTCTGCAGGCTCCGGTTTCGGCTCAGGCGTCGGGCCGGGCGTTGGATCGGGATCTTTTCCTGCTGTCAAAACGCCTATTACAGTCTCCGATACCCCTATACCATCCATAACCGTATCTGCTATCGCTATAATACGCTCAGCGTCATACCAGCTTAACATTTTCCCGAACGCCTCCGAGACAGCCCTTATCGGTACCATTGTTCTGTCATTTATTATCTCCGGCGCCGCCTCAAGCGTCCTTGATTCTCCGTTCACGGTATACTCCGTTTCAGCTACGCGCATGACGATCTCTCTTCCATTCCCGGAAGCCGTTATCTTCTGCCCTGCAGCATCCCATTCCACCTCCATGCCAAGAAGCTCGGAAACAAATCTGACCGGGACCAGCGTTCTATCATTTATGATCACAGGTACAACATTTCTGTTGTCCTCATCTATTATAACGCTCCTGCCATCGGCATAGGCATAGGGACTGCCCACAGCGAGCATTATTTCCTCCGCTTTTTTCTTCGAATAACCAACATCTATAATATAGCTCTCAGCTGTATCAGGATTTTTATATACCGCTCCGTCCTTTTCTATATAAACAGCCGGAACAGGGATCTCCTTAGTTTCATAGCCAAGATAATAGCTGACATTCGCAGGCTGATTGTAATGATTATTCTGCATTGCTACAGAAGCTCTGTAAAAATAGTCATGCATCAGTGTCGGTATCTTATAGCGTGTTTCTATATTTGTCGAGTATATCCTTATCCCTGCCTCGTCATCAGTTTTCCAAACAACTTCGTCACGCCAGTCACCGAATAGATCTGCGGCGATACACGGAACAGCCTTTGTTCCGCAGTTTGACGCACAGCCGTCCGCGTCCATTATAACATCAATGATCTTATCCGTCCAGTTCCATTTCGATATACGCGTACCGTCAAGAAACTCGCTGAGCAGATCCCCGTCCCAGTATATCTTGAAATTCATAGGCAGCGTCCCCTGAAGCTCTGAGCCGTCCGTGTCCTTCTGATACGTTCCGTCAGGAAGCCTAGTATAAAACTCATTAAAGCCATCAGCTATCTTTTCACCACCAATATTCATCGGTACAGTCGCTGTTGACCCCCACAGCTCATATCCGGGATAATTCGGGTCTATATCTGCTGCACGGCTCCTGCCGGTATCCTTATTCTTTCCCCAGCCAAAGAGAAGCTGACCCGTTCTTGCATCGTGCAGCTCAATATTTGCCGGAAGATTTGATTCCTCATGACACGCCCATACATAATATCCCGGATGATGCGGATCCATAACTGCAACATCAAACGCGTCACCGTGACCAAGCTTTATTGTATTTCCCTCAGCATCTTCGCCTTTTACCGCATACATAGGGCTTCCGTCATCATCTATGGCCATGGGTCCGGAAAGGATCTCATCCCTGCCGTCAAAATCCACATCGACGACCGCAAGGTTATGGTTTGCAGCTCCGTATATGCTGTTAACATCCTCAGCACTCGGCGTAAGAGTTTCCCAATCAAGAACAAATTTATTATCCTCAATATGCCATGCTGCTGCGCGCACGTTGTCCCATGCGCCTCGAACCTCAACAAAGCTCGGCGTTTCACCGTCAAGATACGCAAGCCCGAACAGATGATGACTTGCGCGCTTTGTCAGTCTGCCAGTATCGGTATAACGGTACGACCACTCCGAAAGCGGCGTCTTTGACGGGAGAAGCTCAATCCTATCCATCTCCTCGCCCGTTTCACCGTTATACATTGAAAGATACTCAGGCGTTGAAACTATGTACTGTCTATCCTGAAAGATCGCAAGATTTTCCGGATCATCAGTATAGTCCCTGACCTCGCCGTTTTCGCCCGTGATAACATTTCCTGTGCCGTCCGCGGTCCCCTCAAATGAGCGCATGATCACTTCTGACTTTCCATCGCCGTTGAAGTCGTAGACCATCATATTCAGATCATGCTCATTTATTTCATTGGGTCCAATGTTTATCGTCCACATATATTCCCCGGTAAGCTCGTACGCCTCTATGATCGGATATGCCACCCTCGTGTCCACATTCATATCCTTTGGAACACGCCGCAGCAAAAGTTCATACTGACCGTCTCCGTCAAGATCGCCGATAGCGCCGTCATCGATCATATAATCACCAGCTTCATATTCTTTGACCTTAAACTCTGTATATTCCTTATCCCACGCTGCAGCAGCTGTTTTTGCACCAGTCTCAATCCCGTCAACAACCTCTGCAAGTGTATACTCCGCGTCCGCAGGCGCTCCGCTGTCAAAAAAGTTCGTTCCTGTTATAGGCGATGAGTTCAGCTTTTCGCCGTTTCTGTAAAGATTCCATTTCAGATCCTTTGAATCCGTTCCGAGGAATCTCCAGCTTACAAGCGTTCCTCCGTCGCCCGGCACCGCAGTCAGACCCCTGTCAAGATACTCCATGCGCCGTATCTGAGACGGACGGTTTTCGTACATATTCTCTGTTTCCGCCTTCGCAGCCGCATCCTCAGTTTCCTCATAATAACCGGTGGTGAAACCGTCATTCGATGTATCCGTTGTAAAAGCCGCATAACCCATTGGAGATAATCCCATTGCCGCCGCCATAAAAACCGCTGTAAATTTCTTCATGATCTCTTACGCTCCTTCCATGATAAAATATTTTTCCGTTTGATAAAAAAGCAGGAAAATATAAAACTTATCTCAACTATATCTTCCCGCTCCGTCTTATAGATTATTTTATCATAAAATTTACGTCAATGTAAATCAAATCATCAGTCAATAATTTGTATTTTTCAGATATTGTCCGTTATTCCTGCACCGCCGCGGCTTATTCACTCTCCTGATCATTGCTTTATCTCGTTCGCCCTATGTGCGAAAAGCTCAGCGGGTGCATAACCGTCATCCTTATTCATATACCAAAGCCTGCCGTCATTCGTTACGGCAACCGCTCCGTTGCTCGAGAAATCCACAACATTATCCATAAGTTTCACTCTCTCACCGATACTATCCTGTGTGAATTTTATTATATGCTGTTTGCTGTGATTTGCAAAGAGATTTTGTTATATTTACCCAAAAGACCGGCAAGGCTCAATTTGGGCTTTGTCCGGTCTTTGAGATCATCTTAAATTATCCACCGCGGCTCTTTCTATCGCAAGACCCTTTTTGTATCTCTCTATGAATACATTGAACCCCTCGACCTCCTCCGGCTGCGGAGCAAGCACCGTGCCTTCGTTTCCGGCAAATACCTTGTTTTCAAGATACATATCCAGCGTTTCGCCGCCATCCTTTGATATCATATAATCAGCAAGCAGCGCGATACCCCATGCGCCGCCTTCTCCGGCAGTTTTCATCACCGATACCGGCGCGTTTATGGCGTTTGCCGTTATCTGCTGTCCCACTCTCGGTGTTTTGTAAAGTCCGCCATGACCTGTTATCCTGTCAAGCTTAACGCCCTCTTCAACAAGCATTATATCAAGCCCGGCCTTGAGCGCGCCCAGCGCGGTATAAAGATTTACCTTCGCAAAATTCGCGAAGCTGAATTTATCGTCCGGTCTCCTCACGAACATAGGCCGTCCCTCCTCAAAGCCTGTGGTATGCTCACCTGAGAAATAATTATAAGCAAGCAGTCCGCCGCAGTCCGGATCCCCCTTTTCCGCTTCATAGTAGAACGTGTCATAGATCTTCGGCATGCTTACCTCAACTCCGAGACTTCCAAGAAACTCCTTGAAGCAGTTCACCCACGCATTCAGATCGGAGGTACAGTTATTGCAGTGTACCATGCCGACAAGACTTCCGTCAGGCGTAGTTACAAGATCGATCTCAGGATGTACCTTTTTAAGCTCATGCTCAAGCACCACCATTCCGAATACAGAAGTTCCGGCAGATATGTTTCCCGTTCTGACGCGAACACTGTTCGTCGCCGCCATACCCGTTCCGGCATCGCCCTCCGGCGGACACATCGGCGCTCCCGGCTGAAGCTTTCCGGAAGGATCAAGCAGCCTTGCCCCCTCAGCGGTAAGCGTCCCCGCATTTTCTCCGGCAACAAGCACTTTGGGGAATATCTCCTCAAGCGTCCACGGATACTTTGCAGCCTTTTCATTGAACTGCGCCATCATCCTCTTATTGAAATCCTTGGTCTCTATATCTATAGGGAACATACCCGATGCCTCGCCGACACCGAGCACCTTTTCACCGGAAAGCTTCCAGTGTATGTAACCGGCAAGCGTGGTCTGGAAAGCTATGTCCTTCACATGCTCTTCGCCGTTAAGCATTGCCTGATACAGATGTGCTATGCTCCATCTCTGGGGGATCGGGTATCCGAAAAGCTCAGTGAGCTCCTCCGATGCCTGCTCGGTTATCGTATTCCTCCATGTTCTGAACGGCACCAGCAGCTCTCCGTCCTTATCAAACGCCATATATCCATGCATCATAGCGCTGAAGCCTAAAGCGCCCAGCTTTGTTATCTCCGCGCCGTACTGTTCATATGCGTCCGCCGCCATCTTTGAATAGCAGTCCTGAAGTCCTGCCCAGATCTCCTCAAGGCTGTAGGTCCAGATCCCGTCCACAAGGCTGTTTTCCCAGTCATGACTGCCGCTCGCGATTGGTGACTTATCCTCTCCGATAAGCACTGCCTTTATTCTTGTTGAGCCGAATTCGATACCGAGCACTGCTCTTCCGGATTCAATATATTCCTTCATACACATTTCTTCCTTTCCAAGTATTTTGATCTATGCTATAATTATATATTATTGACAGTTGATTGTCAATGATCAAAAAGGCAATTTAATGATTAAAAAGCATGATTTGATGATTTTCGGCTTGCAAAAGCAGTTCGCATATGCTATAATATGATAGGGGTGGTGGTTTTGTAATTTTTTTCAGTCTATAGCTGAAAAAATAAAATCACAGGGGCATACGCCCCGTATCAAGGCAAGGTGAAAAATCATGAATAATTCTGCTTGCGAACCGGTAAGCATAGTAAGGTGCGGCAGCTATGATGAATGCCGCAGGAGGATCGACGAAGCTCTGCAGCTCATAGGCGGTATTGAGAAGTTCGTCCACAGAGGAGACAAGGTGCTTATAAAGCCGAATCTTGTTTCAAAAAAACGTCCGGAGGATCCGGTAACAACAAACCCTGATTTTCTGCACGCCGTTATCTGCGCGGCAGAAGAGGCCGGCGGAAATGTTATTATAGCAGAGAGTCCGGGCGGTCCGTATAATTCGGGGATCTTAAGATCCATCTACAATACCTGCGGAGTCGTTAAGGCCGCAGAGGGTACAAGCGCGGTATTGAATTACGACGCCTCATTTACTGATGTTGAATACCCTGAGGGACATACAGTCAAAAAATTTCCGGTCATCGACCCTGTACTTGACGCTGATGTTATTATATCCCTGCCAAAGCTGAAAACCCATGCCATGACAAGCTACACAGGTGCGGTCAAGAACCTTTTCGGAGTCATCCCCGGCACACATAAGGCCGAGCTGCATTTCAGGCTCGATGACAGAGCGGCATTCTGCTCGATGCTTGTGGACCTTTGCGAGTTCGTAAAGCCGACGCTCAGCATTATGGACGCAGTGATCGGTATGGAGGGCGACGGACCGACATCCGGAACAGAAAGATTCGTAGGACTCATCATGGCAAGCGCTGATCCGTACGCTCTTGACATGGCAGCCTGTGATCTAATAGGCTATTCACCGAAGGAGGTAGACACCGTAAGGATCGCCGCCGAAAGAGGTCATACTCCAAGCTCCCCGCGGGATCTGGAAATACGCGGGCTTTCTCTTGATGAAGTGCGCATATCCGACTATGTAAAGCCGGAAAGCCATTTCAATCTGTTAAAGCTCATAAATCTTCCGTCCGCGCTGAATGCGCGTCTTACATCGGCGCTATCTTCACGGCCCGAAATAAACTATAAGAACTGCGTTTCCTGCGGTGAATGCGCGCGGTGCTGTCCTCCAAAGGCTATAAGCATGGAAACGGGCGTACCTGTCATAGACAGATCAGTATGCATCAAATGCTTCTGCTGCCAGGAGCTTTGTCCAAAAAGCGCTGTTTACATAAAACGTCCGCCGCTAAACAAATTTATGATAAAAATTCTTAAATAATAAAAATACGAGGGTGACTTAAATGTTCAATGTGGTTCTTGTTGAACCGAGAATACCGCAGAATACCGGAAATATAGCGCGCACCTGCGCCGCCACCGGCTGCGGTCTGCACATAGTCAAGCCTACGGCATTCGAGATCACTGATAAAAATCTCAAGCGCGCCGGACTTGACTACTGGCAGTATCTTAACGTTCAGTATTACGAGGGACTCGATGATTTCTTTGAAAAGACTCAGAGTGAAAATACACGGTATTTTTACGCCACGACCAAAGCTCCGCACACATACACCGAAGCTCAGTTCATGGATAACGATTATCTTCTGTTCGGACGCGAGGACGCGGGGCTTCCTGAGGAGCTTTTATATGAGCACGAGGAAAGGTGTATCCGTATACCGATGATACCTGAGGCGCGCAGCCTCAATCTTTCAAACTCAGTCGCGATAATAGTATATGAAGCCATGCGGCAGATGGGGTTTGAGAACCTGAAAAATCTCGGACAGCTCACTAAATTTCATTGGTAAAATTCCTTTTACATAAAAGAAATGATCGAAAAACGTGCGTTTTGCGGTCACACAAAAACTACCGAAAGGATGATAAATATGAAGTATATTGTAATTCTAGGCGATGGAATGGCGGATTATCCTGTCGAATATTTCGACGGCAAAACCATTCTTGAAGCTGCTGACAAGCCGACTATCGACTATATGTGCGCTCACGGCGAGCTTGGCATGTGCAAGACCGTACAGGACGGGATGAAGCCCGGCTCGGACGTTGCAAATCTCTCAGTAATGGGCTATGACACTGCAAAAAGCTACACAGGACGTTCGCCTCTTGAGGCCGCGTCGATCGGAGTTGAGATGCGTGATGACGATGTTACATTCAGAACAAATCTCGTGACGCTCTCAGACGAAGAGGATTATGCGGACAAAACCATGCTCGACTACTCTGCGGGAGAAATAACGACTGAGGAAAGCACAAAGCTTATGAGGTCGATAGCAGATGCGCTTGACACTGATAAGATCAAATTCTATCCGGGCATAAGCTACCGTCATCTCTGCGTATGGAACGGCGGCTCGACAGATGTTGATCTTACGCCGCCTCATGACATCTCAGACAAGCCGATCCGTGACCATCTTCCAAAGGGTACAGGGGCGGATAAGCTGCTGGAAATGATGAAGGCCTCCGAAAAGATCTTAAAGGATCACCCTGTCAACAAGGCGAGGATCGAAAATGGACTCAATCCCGCTACCTCCATCTGGGTATGGGGAGAGGGAACAAAACCGAACGTTGGCAATTTTGAAGCGAAATACGGAGTCAAGGGGGCGGTCATCTCAGCGGTAGACCTGATCAAGGGCATCGCCAAATGCGCGGGCATGAGATCGATCGATGTTCCCGGAGCCACAGGCAACTGTGAAACAAACTGGAACGGCAAAGCTCAGGCAGCTCTTGACGTTCTCCTTGAAGGCTATGATTTCGTATATGTGCATATGGAGGCTCCGGATGAAATGGGACATCAGGGCAAGCCCGACAAGAAAAAATTCGCAGTTGAAACTATAGACTCGAAGGTCGTTAAATTCCTCAAAACCGAGCTTGAAAAGCGCGGTATTGATTACCGGATGCTTATAATGCCGGATCATCCGACGCCTATCAGCCTTAAAACTCATGTAAGCGACCCTGTTCCTTACGTTATATATGACTCAACTAAGACGGACGGAGGCTCCGGACTGACCTATACCGAGAAAAACGGGGAAAGCACAGGTATCTATATAGAAAAAGGCTACACGCTCATGGACAGATTTCTCGGCAAATGAGCGGCGCCGGTCTGAAAAACTGTAGGAGACCTACAGCATACACGGAGGTGACGATATGAAACTGCGGGATAACATAAAAAAGATCCTTATTGTTATCGGCACACTGATATTCCTCGGTCTGCTTGTTTATTTTGCCGGACCGGTGGTGATCAGAGCAGCAATTTATATTTTCAGACTGTTCTCTCCGTTCATATTCGGATTTTTGATATCGAGACTCATCAATCCGGTCGCCGACAGGCTGCAGAAACGCTTAAAGATCCCGCGCGCCGCATCCGCCGCTATGGTAGTTATCCTCACCATCGCTATAATAATAGGCATAATAGGCGGTGTGGGCTACAAGCTTTTCGATGAGATAAAGAACCTGTATTACCAATGGCCGTCCATGGTGGAATCCTTCCAGAACGGCTGGAACGATCTTACCGGTCAGCTGAGCAGCTTATATATCGACCTTCCAGATTCGGTACAGAACATGCTGGATAATCTGTACAACAATATAACAAATCAGATATCGCAGTTCATGTCAAATATTGAGGTCATAAATAATGCTCAGGACTTTGCAAGAGCCTTGCCCGGCGGTTTTATATGGACGATAGTTTTTGTTATTGCAATGTTCTTTATGGTCTCTCAGAAAGAAAGCATCGACAGATCTATAAAACGTTTTCTCGGTCCCAAAAAGGTCGCGAAGCTTACGGAGATAAACAACGAGTGCAGAAAATATCTCGGAGGCTATGTGCGGGCGCAGATAATACTGATGTTCATCATATTTGTTGTGATCGCAATAATACTTTCGATCCTGGGCGCGCCGTATTCACTGCTTGTAGCCGCAGCCACGGCTATACTTGACGCACTGCCGTTCCTGGGAAGCGGTATAACCCTGTGGCCGCTGGCGTTTATTTATTTTGTCAACGGCAATCTCAAGCTTGGCATCGGTTATGTGTGCGTTTATATAGCGGTAGCCATCCTCAGACGTTTGGTCGAGCCGAAGCTTGTCAGCGACAAAATGGGACTTAATCCGATAATGACGCTTGTGGCTATGTATATAGGCTACCGCTGGTGGGGGATCATCGGAATGCTGATAGGCCCGATACTTTTGATGATAATAATAAGTCTGTATAAGGTCGGATTATTCAACGGTGTAATAAAAATATTAAAGCAGCTATGGGGCTTTGCAGTCCGCGAGGTAAAGATGTTTATTGAGTATATAAACAACATTTTGAATAAGTGAGGAGTATGAGAATGGATAAAGAAAAATTTTATGTTACTACCGCCATTGCGTACACATCGAAAACACCGCACGTAGGCAACACCTATGAATTGGTTCTTACAGATGCGATCGCACGGCATAACCGGTATATAGGAAAGGATGTATACTTTCTTACCGGAACTGACGAGCATGGTCAGAAGATACAGGAGATCGCCGAGGAACAGGGGATAACTCCGCAGCAGCATGTTGACAAGATAGCCGGTGAGATAAGAGATATAGCCGATATGCTCAACATAAGCTACGATGGATTCATAAGAACAACGGACGACCATCATGTGAAAGCTGTCCAGAAGATATTCAAAAAGCTGTATGATCAGGGCGACATATACAAGAGCGAATACGAGGGCTGGTACTGCACACCGTGCGAATCCTTCTGGACTCAGACACAGCTCAAGGACGGCTGCTGCCCCGACTGCGGCAGACCGGTACAGAAAACAAAGGAAGAGGCATACTTCTTCAAAATGTCAAAATACCAGAATCAGCTTGAGCGGTACATTGAGGAAAACCCGGACTTTATACAGCCGGAATCAAGAAAAAATGAGATGCTCAACAACTTCATAAAGCCCGGACTTCAGGATCTGTGCGTTTCACGTACCAGCTTTACATGGGGCATACCTGTGGATTTCGATCCCGGGCATGTGATATATGTGTGGATCGACGCGCTTTCAAACTATATAACAGCTCTGGGATATTCAGTCGATGAAAAGGGCGAGCTTTACAAAAAATACTGGCCTGCTGACGTCCATGTAATAGGCAAGGACATATTGAGATTTCACACTATCTATTGGCCGATAATGCTTATGGCTTTGGGCGAGCCGCTGCCTAAGAAGGTATTCGGTCATCCATGGATGCTTTTCGGCGAAGAAAAAATGAGCAAGTCGCGCGGGAATGTTATATACGCGCAGGATCTTGTGCGTCATTTCGGAGTTGACGCGGTCCGCTATTATATGCTCCATGAGATGCCGTTCGCTCAGGACGGGACCATCACCTATGAGGTGTTCATAAGCCGCTACAACAGCGACCTTGCAAATACGCTCGGAAACCTCGTTACAAGAACTGTAGCCATGGTGAACAAATACTTCGGCGGTATCGTCCCGGCTCCGGCTGAGGAAGGCGAGTTTGACGCTGATCTGAGATCTGCCGCTCTGAACGCTATGCCGGCTATCGAAAAGAAGATGGATTCTCTGCGTGTGGCAGACGCGCTCGATGAGATATGGAAGGTCGTAAACCGTGCAAACAAATATATCGATGAGACCACTCCTTGGATACTGGCAAAAAATGATGAAACAAAGCCGAGACTCGGCACTGTATTATATAACCTTATCGAAGCTATACGGATAATAGCCTCGCTTTTAAGCTCATATATGCCTGAGACCTCTAAAAAGATACTTGATGAGATCGGAGCGGAGGAGTCGTCATATGAGAGCGTCAAGACCTTCGGCGCATACAAGTCCGGCTCAAAGGTCGGCAATGCCGATGTGCTGTTCGCAAGGATAGACTCTGAAAAGAAGCTTGAGGAGCTTTCCGTTGAAATGGAGCAGGCACAGAAGCCTGATATAGATATCGCGCCCTACAAGGATTATATTGAATTTGACGAATGGGAAAAGCTCGATATAAGAGTTGGAAAGGTGCTAGAATGCGAGCCTGTGAAAAAGTCGAAAAAGCTTCTGCGCTTCACGCTTGAGGTCGGGAACGAAAAGCGCCAGATACTTTCCGGCATATCGCAGTACCACAAGCCGGAGGAGCTTATAGGGAAAAATGTCGTATTCATCGCAAATCTCAAGCCGAGAAAGATGATGGGACTTGAATCCTGCGGAATGATCCTTTCCGCGGAGCATGACGGAAAGCTTACCGCGCTTACAACGATAAACGACATCCAGTCAGGCGCTGAGATAGTGTGATATATACGTAAGAGGCTGTTGCAAAACTCAACGAGTTTGCAACAGCCCCTTAACTATGTTCAACAGTCACTACTGATCCTTTCTTGGTATCATTATAGCAATAAAACATGCCAGCGTCAATATAACCGCTGGCATGGATCGTATGTTTTCTGGCATAGAATGCAACGTTTTTTATAAATATATTACTGTATTTTTGATCAAAAAAGCTCCCGGCATCGGCGCTTGCGCTGATGCCGGGAGCTCTATTTTTATTCTATATTCTCGCTGAGTATTTCTTCGCCGTTTATTGTTATATTAACGTCCTTATACATGCTCATTCCTGTGCCTGCCGGTATGAGCTTACCGATAATAACGTTCTCCTTAAGTCCCATAAGCGGATCTATCTTGCCCTTGATCGCAGCTTCAGTGAGGACCTTTGTGGTCTCCTGGAACGATGCCGCTGAGAGGAACGACTCCGTTGCAAGCGAAGCCTTTGTTATACCAAGGAGCACAGGCGATGCGACTGCTTCTCCGCCGCCCTTCTCCTGCACTATCTCATTGGCCTCCTCGAATTCAAGGTTATCGGTAAGCGAACCGATAAGGAGATCTGTATCTCCCGCATCCTCGATCCTTACCTTACGCAGCATTTGTCTTGTGATGACCTCAACGTGCTTGTCGTTGATATCAACACCCTGCATACGGTATGTTCTCTGAACCTCACGCGTTATATACATCTGAACTGCGTCAGGTCCGTTGATGCGGAGTATATCATTCGGATTGACAGAACCAGCAGTGATCTCGCCGCCCTTTTCTATATAATCACCGTCATGCACCTTTATAGAAGCACCGTACGGTATCGCATAGGTCCTTGATTCGCCAAGCTCGTTATTCGTGATAACGACCTCTCGCTTCTGCTTTGAATCATTCACCTTTACAGTACCTTCTATTTCCGATATTATAGCAACACCTTTAGGACGTCTTGCCTCGAAAAGCTCCTCAACACGCGGGAGACCCTGTGTGATATCACTGCCTGAGGCAACACCGCCGGCATGGAACGTTCTCATCGTAAGCTGTGTACCCGGCTCACCTATCGACTGCGCCGCGATTATACCCACGGCCTCACCGATATTTACAAGCGTTCCAGTCGCCAGGTTCTTTCCGTAACACTTAGCGCATACACCGATCTTTGACTTGCATGTGAGCACTGAACGGATCTTTACCTTGCTTATTCCTGCTTTGACTATCTTTTCAGCCTGTCTCGGCGTTATAAGCTCCCCGCCGACTGCGATCACCTCGCCTGTGGCAGGATCCACTACATCCTCCCAAGCTGTACGGCCCTCGATACGGTCATAAAGCGGCTCTATTACCTCATTGCCGTCCTTTATGTCCTCCACCTCAGCATATTTGTTAGTTCCGCAGTCTATCTCGCGGACGATAACATCCTGCGCGACATCGACAAGTCGTCTCGTAAGATAACCTGAGTCGGCCGTTCTGAGCGATGTATCAGTAAGGCCCTTACGAGCGCCGTGAGAGGATACGAAATACTCAAGCACGTTAAGACCTTCACGGAAGTTCGCTCTGATAGGTATCTCGACAGTACGTCCCTGTGTGTCGGCCATAAGACCGCGCATAGCAGCAAGCTGACGGATCTGGTTCGTCGAACCACGCGCTCCGGAATCCGCCATCATGTAGATCGGATTGAACTCGCCAAGATGCGCAAGCATGGCATCCGTTACCTGAGATGACGCATCAGCCCAGATCTTGATTACCTGCTGATACCTCTCCTCGTTCGTCAATTCACCAAAACGGTAGCGGGCCGTTATTCCCTCGACCTTCTTTTCCGCATCTGCAAGTATACCCGGCTTTTCCTTAGGAACAGTGATATCCGATACCGAAACGGTGAGCGCGCCTATAGTCGAATACTTATAGCCGGTAGCCTTTATCTTATCCAGCATTACAGATGTTACAGATGTTCCGTGTGTATCTATACATTTAGCTATGATATCGCCTAGCTGTCCCTTCTTGACAATGAAATCTACCTCAAAATCAAATGCCTTTTCAGGATCAGTCCTGTCAACAAAGCCAAGATCCTGCGGGATATTATCATTGAATATGATCCTTCCCGCCGTTGTTTCTATAAGCTTTGTTCTTTCAGCTCCGTCAAATTCCTTCGTTACCTCTACTTTTATTTTTTCATGCAAGGTTATCACATGTGTTGTATAAGCCAGAAGCGCCTCCTCAGTTGAAAGGAACTTCTTTTCTGTAACTGTTTTGGCCTTTGCGAGGAAGCTGTCCACCGATATTGTAACATTTCTTCCGCCAACAGCAACTGTTATAGGATTTTCATTAGATATCTTCGTTTCATTGAGCTTTACCTTTTCAAGCGTCAGCACATACTCATATGCTTCCTTACATGAACCGAAGCTCTCTATCGGTTTTGACTCATCCACAACTGCCGGAGTTTCATCCGATCCTGCCAGCAGCTGCTCGAACGCCGTCTGCTTGTTCTCGTCTCCGCTGATTATGTCATATATCTTCTTATAATCCTCTTTTACGATGGTAAGATAGTACGATCCGAGGATCATGTCCTGTGTCGGAACAGTGACAGGATGACCATCCTGAGGCTTCAGCAGATTGTTGGCCGAAAGCATAAGGAAACGCGCCTCCGCCTGCGCCTCAGGCGAAAGAGGAACGTGTATAGCCATCTGGTCGCCGTCGAAGTCAGCATTATAAGCCGTACATACGAGCGGATGCAGCTTAAGCGCGCGTCCTTCAACAAGGCGCGGCTCAAATGCCTGTATGCCCAGACGGTGAAGTGTGGGCGCTCTGTTGAGAAGGACAGGATGCTCCTTGATTACCTCCTCAAGCACATCCCATACCTCCGGACGCGTCCGCTCTACCATACGCTTAGCGCTCTTTATGTTATGAGCTATACCTCTTGATACAAGCTCCTTCATAACGAACGGCTTGAACAGCTCTATAGCCATCTCCTTAGGCAGACCGCACTGATATATCTTCATCTCCGGTCCTACGACGATAACCGAACGCCCTGAATAATCGACACGCTTACCAAGCAGGTTCTGTCTGAAACGTCCCTGCTTACCCTTGAGCATATCCGAAAGCGACTTTAGCGCTCTGTTTCCCGGACCCGTTACAGTTCTGCCGCGGCGTCCGTTGTTTATAAGCGCATCTACCGCTTCCTGAAGCATACGCTTTTCATTTCTTATAATGATATCAGGCGCGCCGAGCTCAAGAAGTCTCTTAAGACGGTTATTTCTGTTTATCACGCGCCTGTAAAGATCGTTCAGATCGCTCGTGGCAAAACGGCCGCCGTCAAGCTGGACCATAGGACGAAGCTCCGGCGGAATAACTGGAACGACAGTTAGTATCATCCATTCCGGACGATTTCCTGAGAGCCTGAACGCCTCAACTATTTCCAGTCTCTTTATTATACGCGCCTTCTTCTGCCCCTGTGCTTCCTCAAGCTCAGCCTTGAGCTCATCTGCAAGCTCTTCAAGATCTATCGCCTCAAGGAGAGTCTTTATAGACTCGGCTCCCATTCCCGCGCTGAACGCATTCTTTCCGTATTTTTCAAGATATTCGTTATATTCTCTGTCTGAAAGTATCTGTCCGACAGAAATATCGTTATTAACAAGCTCATCATTTACATATGTTACTATATAAGATGCAAAATACAGTACCTTTTCAAGCTGTCTCGGCGATAAGTCGAGCATAAGTCCGATCGATGACGGAACACCCTTGAAATACCATATATGTGATACCGGCGTTGCAAGGTCAATGTGTCCCATTCTCTCGCGGCGTACCTTTGACTTAGTTACTTCAACTCCGCAGCGCTCGCACACCTTGCCCTTAAATCTGATTTTTTTGTACTTACCGCAGTGACATTCCCAATCCTTTGTCGGTCCGAAGATCCTTTCGCAGAATAATCCGTCCTTCTCAGGCTTAAGCGTACGGTAGTTTATTGTTTCCGGCTTTGTCACCTCGCCATGCGACCACTTCAGTATGGTTTCCGGAGAGGCAAGACCGATCTTTATCGCTTCAAAGCTGTTAAATTCTAGCATTCAAAAACCTCCATAGCAAATCACCGACAGGCGCCTTTACAGGCGCTCCGTCTGAAACTGTCAAAACACATCAAAAATCACTGTCGTCGAAGTCCATTAAGGAGCTGTCATCATCAAGATCAAGAGACAGCTCAGGCTCGTCATCATCATCTTCAAGGAGCATGTTTGCATCATTGAGATCATTCTCATCGAGCGAATCTGAAATGCCGTCGCCTTCCTCCATTGTTTCAACTATATCATCGCTTACCGTATCAGCATCGTCATCATCAAACGTAGCGTCAAGGTCGATCTCCTCCATGTTATGATTGAGTATCCTGATATCGAGCGCCAGCGACTGAAGCTCCTTAACGAGTACCTTAAACGATTCAGGAACACCGGATTTAGGTATATTCTCACCTTTTACTATAGCCTCATATGTCTTGACACGTCCTACGATATCGTCCGACTTAACGGTCAGTATCTCCTGGAGCGTATATGCCGCGCCGTATGCCTCAAGCGCCCAAACCTCCATCTCACCAAATCTCTGTCCGCCGAACTGTGCTTTACCGCCGAGCGGCTGCTGAGTTACGAGCGAGTAAGGGCCGGTCGAACGCGCGTGGATCTTATCATCAACAAGGTGATGCAGCTTCAGGTAATACATTATCCCGACCGTTACCGGATTATCAAACTTTTCACCTGTGCGTCCGTCATATACGACAGATTTATATGTTTCATTTAGTCCTGCTTCCTTAAACGCTTCCTTAAGGTCTGAATCCTGCGCGCCGTCGAATACCGGTGTCGCTATCTTTATGAACTTGCCCGGTCTTGCGGCGTCCTTTGCTGTGAGAACAGCTTCTCTGAAGGTGTCGCTTGATATCTTTTCAAGCTCTTCTCTGGTTTTCAGGCTCAGATTCCTGTACGCATAGCCGAGATGCATCTCAAGCACCTGTCCTATATTCATTCGCGACGGAACGCCCAGAGGGTTAAGAACTATCTGCAGCGGTGTACCATCCTCAAGGAACGGCATATCCTCCTGCGGAAGGACTCTTGAAACAACGCCCTTGTTTCCGTGACGTCCTGCCATCTTATCGCCGACGCTTATCTTACGCTTCTGAGCTATATAGCATACTACCGAATGATTTACTCCCGGCGACATCTCATCCTGATTTTCACGCGAGAACTTCTTTACATCTACTATTATACCTGACTCACCGTGCGGTACGCGAAGCGATGTATCACGGACCTCACGCGCCTTTTCCCCGAAGATCGCGCGGAGCAGACGTTCCTCTGCGGTAAGCTCTGTTTCGCCCTTAGGTGTAACTTTTCCTACCAGTATATCGCCCGCATGTACCTCTGCGCCTATTCTAATGATACCGTTTTCATCGAGATCCTTCAGCGCGTCCTCTGAAACGTTCGGGATATCTCTTGTTATCTCCTCGGCTCCGAGCTTTGTATCTCTTGCTTCACACTCGTATTCCTCAAGATGGATCGAAGTGAATACATCGTTCTTTACAAGCTCCTCGCTTATTAGGACGGCGTCCTCGTAGTTATAGCCCTCCCAGGTCATGAAGCCTATAAGGATGTTTTTACCTAGCGCAAGCTCTCCGTTATCCATAGCGGGACCGTCTACTATGATATCGCCGCGCGATACTCTTTCGCCCTCCTTGACTATCGGGCGCTGATTTATACACGTACTCTGGTTTGAGCGGGCAAACTTGATCAGCTTATGCTCATGCTTCTTTCCGCTGTCACCCTTTATTATAATTCTGTTCGCATCTACCTTTTCAACTACGCCGTCTTCCTTCGCCAGCACTGCCGAGCCGGAATCCTTCGCAGCCTTATATTCCATACCTGTGCCTACGATCGGAGAATCGGTGGTCAGAAGAGGCACCGCCTGACACTGCATGTTCGAGCCCATGAGCGCACGGTTAGCGTCATCGTTTTCAAGGAACGGTATACATGCAGTAACGACTGATACGAGCTGACGCGGCGATACGTCCATGTAGTCTATCCTTGAAGGCTCTGCCTCCAGTATATCCTCACGGTGACGGGCCGATACTCTCTTTGAAAGGAAATAACCGTTTTCATCAAGCGGCTCGTTAGCCTGTGCTATTATAAATCCGTCCTCCACATCGGCTGTCATGTACTCGATAACGTCTGTAACTCTTCCGTCAACGACCTTTCTGTACGGAGCTTCGATAAATCCGTATTCATTGACTCTTGCGAACGTCGCAAGAGAGGTGATAAGTCCGATATTAGGACCTTCAGGGGTCTCTATAGGACACATTCTTCCGTAGTGAGAATAGTGGATATCACGAACCTCAAAGCCCGCCCTCTCTCTTGAAAGACCTCCGGGACCGAGCGCCGAGATCCTTCTCTTATGACGAAGCTCCGCAAGCGGATTTGGCTGGTCCATGAACTGTGAAAGCTGTGATGATCCAAAGAACTCGTTTATCGTTGCAATTATAGGTCTTATATTTATAAGAGATGAAGGCGTTATTATCTCAAGCTCCTGTGTAGACATCCTCTCTCTTACCGTTCTTTCCATCCTCGAAAGACCGATCCTGAACTGGTTCTGCAAAAGCTCGCCGACACACCTTAAACGTCTGTTTCCGAGATGGTCTATATCGTCGCAGTTTCCGGTACCCTTTGTAAGGTTCAGACAGTAATTTACCGAAGCGAATATATCATCTATCGTGATATGCTTCGGGCTCAGCTCCGAAAATCTGTATTCGATCTGGCGTCTCGCATCCTCGTCATCCTCAGCATTTTCGAGAATGTCCATAAGAACGCTTCTTCTTACCTTGTCGCCGTGGATATCCAGATCATCGACCTCAAAGTCAACGTATTCCTTAAGATATACCATATCGTTCGAGAATACCTTTACCAGCTGTCCCTCGATCTCCAGCATTACGCTGTTTACACCTGCGCGGTCGATCTTTTCAGCCATATCCTTGGATACTGTGTCACCGGCTTCGGCAAGTATTTCGCCTGTTCTCGGATCTGCAACGTCCTCCGCAAGCTTATGACCTCTGATCCTCGCCTTTATCTCAAGCTTTTTATTGTACTTATATCTTCCCACACGCGCAAGATCATAGCGCTTGGGATCAAAAAGCATATTCGTTATCAGTGATTCCGCATTCTCAACATTCAGCGGCTCGCCGGGACGAAGCTTCTTATATATTTCAAGCAGCGCTTCGTCTCTCGATGTTGACGGATCCTTTTCAAGCGTTGAGGTGATCTTAGTATCGTCTCCGAACATCTCGATGATCTCGCCGTTTGTTTCGAGTCCCATCGCTCTTAAAAGAACAGTTACCGGAAGCTTTCTGGTCCTGTCTATGCGGACCGAGAAAACATCGTTTGAATCCGTTTCATATTCAAGCCATGCGCCGCGGTATGGAATAACGGTAGCTTTATAAAGCGGCTTACCGTTCTTATCGCGCTCAAATTCATAGTAGATACCAGGTGAGCGGACGAGCTGGCTGACGATAACTCGCTCAGCGCCGTTTATTATGAAGGTTCCCTGCTCCGTCATAAGAGGGAAATCACCCATAAATATTTCCTGCTCCTTGATCTCTCCGGTCTCATTATTGATAAGCCTTACGCTTACCTTGAGCGGCGCCGCATACTTAACATCGCGCTCCTTGCATTCCTCTACCGTGTACTTGGGATTGTAATCGATATGATAGTCGTAAAACTCAAGAGAAAGCTTTTCAGCATGATCCTTGATAGGGGAGATGTCACTGAAAACTTCTTTCAAGCCTTCCTCCAGAAACCATCTGTAGGAATCCTTCTGGATCTCAATGAGGTTTGGCATGTCCAAAGCCTCTTTGATTTTCGCATAGCTGAGTCGTATGTTTTTTCCGGCCTTCTGTGCGTGTAACATTTAGAAAATCACCTCATCAATTTGTACTCTTAAAAAAACGCCCTCCGCAAAAACCGCATTTTTATGCGACTTTTCACGGATTGCCAACGATTTCAAACCGTTTTAGGGCAAACTTCTGATTTTATAATTTTAACACAAATCGCCTCATTTGTCAATACGAAAACGGAAATTTTTTCTGAGCTTTTTTCTTTTTCTTTTTTCTTTTTTTTACTTGATAATATTCAAAAACATATATTATACATCAAACCATATTGACATAAAAAGCAAATTGATGTATAATTAAAGAAATTCTATAAAATCAATAGCTGAAGAATTTGGGAGGTACTATGAAAAAAGAGTTTAAGATCAACGATTTATTCATAAATCACAGGGATGAGTTATGTACAGGAGCCATTATATTTATCTTCTTTATATTTACAATGATCCTGAATTTCCATACCGATTACACATCGGATGACTTCAAGTATCATTTTCTTTATGATACGCTTCATACTCCGCATGAGGGAACAAAAAGGATATCGAGCCTATGGGATGTTATAATATCGCAGATAAATCATTGGAAGATCTGCAACGGCCGTGTTGTGGCTCACGGCTTGCTTCAGACCATTCTTCCTTTCGGTAAGGTTTTCTTCAGGATATTCAACTCTCTTACATATTCGGCGCTGGGATTTCTTGTATATAAGCACGCCAGCTTTAAACGCAGCGATCCGTTTTTGCTCTGTATCATTTATATATTGATGTGGTTTTTTATACCTCAATATGGCCTTACTGTCCTTTGGGCCTCCGGAGCAGCAAATTACCTGTGGTGCGCGGCAATAATACTCGCCTATCTGCTGCCCTACAGAAAATATGCCCTGAGCGATAACGGCAAACCTGATGATAGTACAAAAAATCTTGTTATCATGTCTGTTTTCGGACTTTTTGCAGGCTGCACGAGTGAGAATACCGGCGGCGGTCTTGTTCTCATGTGTATGCTGTTTGTCATACTATACAAAATCAAGGGACTTAAGATACCGAGATGGTCATTGGCAGGCATACTTTCCTCGGCAGCCGGAGCATTTGTACTCATAAGCGCTCCGAGCAGCGGGAACAAGCTTTCAGGGGATCTGACTCTTGAGCTGATCTCAGCGCGAATTAAAGATATTTTCGGGATAAGCGCCGAGCTTACATATATTCTTCTGCTTATTATCACTGTGTTGCTGATACTGATGATCGTATTCAAAAAAACAGATACTCTCGGCGAGACAAATATGCTGCTGCCGTTTGTATACATAATAGGAGCTTACGCTATGATAGGCGTGCTTATCCTGTCGCCGCAGTATCCGGAACGGTCATGGTTCACACCGGTCATATGCCTGATTATCACAGCCGGGATGCTATTCTCATGTCTCCGGACCGGGATAAACGGCCTATTTGACGCTGCCAGCGTCATCGCGGCGACAGCAGCATTTTCAATATTTATAGTCTCTTTCAGCATAGTCTTCAAGGATGTGAATAAGACCTATAAAACAGTCAAGGAAGGCGTGGACCGTATCGAACAAGCGATAGAGCAGGGAAAGGACGAGGTCACTATACCTATCGTTACTCCTACCGACAGCAAATACGATCCGTTCAACGGCGCAGGCTATGTGAAAAAGTCGGCGGATGACTGGCTCAATGCCTGGATGGCAGAATATTATGGTATCGACAGGATAAACGGGCAATAAAACTCGGCCGCCAATGCACAGGCAATTCTCTCATTCAAAAAACGCAGATCTGATTTTTAAGGATCTGATACAGGCATTAAAAAATGACCTTTTTCACGAGCCGCATACAAATTTTTTCGTTGACATAGACGCGGCAGTGTGATAAAATAGTTTTTGCAGATAAGATCGGTCTGCGGTTTGGAGGAGATAAAATGCCTAATTTCAAATTTAACATGGACTTTGTTCCCGTTCCGCGGGATTTCATAGAGCATATAATGCCTTCGTCGAACGCTTCCTATGTTATGGTATATATATATATACTTATGCTCGCATCGACCGGCAAAAACATAAGCACAGCAGAGATCGCAAAAAAGCTTGGGCTTATAGAATCTGACGTTGTGAACGCTATCAAATACTGGAACAACAAGGGCGTTATGTACGGAACAGGCGACAACATAATCATAAAAAAGTCAGTTGACGAGGAGATCTCACCGGAGACCGACAAAAAGTCGATAGAGGATATATCCGAAATAATAAACGGAAACAAAGCTCTTTCCGATCTTTGCACGATCTCACAGGAAATACTGGGAAAAACCCTGGCAAACAGCGATATAGAAACTCTTTACTGGTTTTATGACGAGCTCGGATTTTCGCCGGAGGTCATCGCAATGCTGCTGGAATACTGCGCTTCGATGGGAAAGCGGAATATGAAATATATCGAAAAAGTCGCTCTTACGTGGCATGAGAACAACATCACCACAATGGATGATGCGCAGGCGTACATAACCAATGCCGCTTCGCGCAGCGACTATGTTTCCACGCTGCGCCGCCTTTTTGGGATAACAGAAAGAAATCTTTCACAGACTGAAAAGTCATATATAGAATCGTGGCGAGACGAGCTTAAAATGAGCTCTGATATGGTCGGACTTGCATATGACTACTGCGTTCTTGCAGTAGGAAAGCTTTCATTTCCGTATATCAACACGATACTAAAACGCTGGGCGGAGCAGAATATACACACTATCCCGGATGCTGAACGCGATCATGAATCGTTCCGTCAGCAGAATAACCGGGAAAGCAGCGGAACAGAAACACAGGGCATAAGCGATATTGAACGTCAGTTCATGAGCAATTATGATAAATAACTTATAAAAAGCAGGTATCGGGCGGTTCTCTTTTATGCACCGCTCCCCAAATACCTGCTTTTATATTTTCTTTTATCAGTTCCCAAAAAATTCGTTCGCATAATTCACGGACGAAAGCGCATCCTTGCAGTATTTATCGGCGCCGATCATATCGGCGTACTCCTGAGTAAGCACCGCTCCGCCTACCCATACCCTCGCATCTATTCCCGCCGAGCGGATGGCCTTTATCGTTTCCTCCATACTCAGGACCGTCGTAGTCATAAGCGCGGAAAGTCCGCATAAATGGATATCGTTCTCCTGCATACAGCGCACTATATCCTCCGGCGGAACATCCTTTCCGAGATCGTACACATCGTAGCCGTAATTTTCGAGCAGGACCTTAACTATGTTCTTGCCTATATCATGGATATCCCCCTTTACAGTAGCAACAACTATCTTTCCCTTTGAAGCCTGCGGCGTTCCGCTGCTCTGTATCTTTTCCTTTACAGCATCGAATGAATTCTTTACCGTTTCAGCGCTCATCATAAGCTGCGGCAGGAACATGGTCCCTTTTTCAAATTCATTTCCCACCGCATCGAGCGCGGGTATAAGTATGCCGTTTATGATATCCATCGGCTCCCTTGTCTCAAGCAGCTTTTTTGTTTCTGTATAAGACTGATCCCTAAGCCCCTTTACTATGATCTCAAAAAGCCTTTCACGCTTTTCCTCCGCCGCCTCGGCAGTCGCCTCCGCACGGACAACCGTCGTTTCAGATTTTGTTCCTGCATAAGCCGCAACATAATCGGCGCAGTCAGTATCTATACACGCAAGAGCGCGGTAAGCCCGGTAAGTATTCATCATAGAATCAGCGCACGGATTTATTATACACGCGTCAAGTCCGTTATACAGAGCAAGCGCAAAAAAAGTTCCGTTAACTATCTCGCGCCGCGGCAGTCCAAAGGAGATGTTTGACACGCCAAGCACGGTTTTTATACCAAGCTTTTTCTTTATCATGCTGAGTGCCTTTACCGTTTCGGCGGACTCCCTCTGCTGCGCCGAGATCGTAAGCGTAAGCGCGTCCATAACGAGATCCTTTTTCTTTATCCCGTACTTAGCCGCCTCATCCGCTATTCTTTCCGCGATAGCCGCTCTTTCCTCCGCCTTCGGCGGTATACCGTCCTCATCAAGACACAGCCCTACCAAAACTCCGCCGTATTTCTGTACGATCGGCAGTATCTGCTCAAGACTCTCCTTCTTTCCGTTTACGGAATTGACCATTGGTTTGCCGTTGTATATCCTGAGCGCACGCTCTATTACCTCCGGATCGGACGAGTCTATCTGCAGCGGAAGATTGACCGCCGCGCTGACCGCCTTAACAGCACGCTCCATCATGGCGCATTCATCGATCTCCGGCAGACCCACATTCACATCAAGTATATGCGCTCCGGCATCGCGCTGCTTGAACGCCTCATTAACTATATAGTCAACATCGCCCTCTCTCAGCGCTTCCTTGAACTTCTTTTTTCCGGTCGGATTTATCCTTTCTCCGATTATTACAGGACGGTCGTTAAGATATACTGCTTTTGAATATGACGCAGCCACAGTGAGATCCTTTTCGGTGACCTCAGGGGTATATCCGCCGCAGTATCTTATAAGCTCCTTTATATGCTCAGGCGTGGTGCCGCAGCAGCCGCCGAGCACACTTACGCCGCATTCAGCCATTTTAACGCATTCCCGGCCGAACTGTCCTGGATCAACATCATATACGGTTTTTCCGTCAACTATCTGCGGAAGCCCCGCATTCGGCTGCGCCATTATAGGGATTGAGCTTATTTTTGAAAGCTCCTCTATCATAACAGCGATCTGCTCAGGTCCGAGACCGCAGTTGATGCCAAGACAGTCTACGCCCAGTCCTTCAAACATCGCAGACATGACATGAACATCCGCGCCTGTAAGCGTTTTATAGGTCTCGTCAAAGGTCATTGTGAGAAATACCGGCAGCTTTGTGTTTTCCTTTACCGCCAGTACCGCGGCCTTGGCCTCCAAAGTGTCGGACATCGTTTCTATTATAACGAGATCTGCTCCGGCAGCCTCAGCCGCCTTTGCCGTCTTTGAAAATTCCTCATACGCCCGGTCAAAGCTAAGATCTCCTATCGGCTCCATCAGACGTCCTGTAGGTCCAATATCGAACGCTATATATCTCTGCTTGCCGCCGCATTTATTTACCGCACGCCTCGCGTTGCCGACCGCGGCTGCGATCACAAGCCCGGCCTGTGCACCCATTTCTTCGGATTTCAACGGATTTGCACCGAATGTATTTGTAGTGATTATATCCGCCCCGGCATTCAGATATTCCGTATGGATCCGCTCTATCAGCTGCGGATCTGTTATATTCAAAAGCTCAGGGATCTCGCCGCCCTTCATTCCATGCTGCTGCAGCATAGTTCCCATACCGCCGTCAAAGAACAGCAGTCTTTTGCCAAGTACGTCTCTTATATCCATCTGTATCCTCTCCGAACATCATTTTCAGAACATCGCGTTTACAGCGCCTACTATTTTTTCCGCTGTTTCAGGATTGTTCATAGTATATATATGTATACCGCTCGTATCATTAGATACAAGGTCTATTATCTGATTTATCGCATATGCTATCCCGGCCTGCTTGAGAGCCTCAGGGCTGTCGATATGCTTTGATATTATCTTTACAAAACCGGACGGCATTGACGCTCCGCCTGAAAGCACACACATTTTTTCTATCTGCTTCGCATTTGTGAGAGGCATTATACCGGCCGTTATAGGTACGTTTATACCCTTTTTCACACATCTGTCGCGGAAGTCATAAAATGCATTATTATCAAAAAACATTTGAGTTACAAGAAAATCCGCGCCTGCGTCCACCTTCCGCTTAAGATTATCTATATCCTCGTCCAGGCTGCCGCAGTCCGGATGACATTCCGGATAACACGCGCCGCCCACGCAGAAGCCTCCGAATTTATTTATTTCCTCAACAAGCTCCGACGCGTAGCTGTAGCCGTTTTTTACCGGGAATTCGCTGCCCGCAGGGATATCTCCGCGCAGCGCGAGTATATTTTTTATTCCCTTGTCCTTAAGCCGTGTGAGCATTTCCCTCAGCTCCGGCTTTGTGAGAGATATACAAGTCAGATGCGCCAGCGCTGTGACCTCCAGCTCCTTCTGCATATACTCCGCTATCTCAGCGGTCAGCTTTGATGTTGAACCTCCGGCGCCATAGGTGACGCTCATATAATCAGCAGGCACCTCTGAGATCTTTGCCACTGTCGTCTTTACCTTCTCAAGATTTTCCGTTTTCTTGGGCGGGAACACCTCAAATGATAAGACCGGTTTTTTTGAATCGAATATATCCTTTATAAACATACTCTTTACCTCTCTTATATAAAATATAGGGAAGTAATTGCAAAACGCTGCCGCGTTTCGCAATTACCTAATAAAAATATAGCCGCCGCGCAGCACATGCCGCCGGCAGCGTTTCTTTACGCAGTATGCAAAGCCAAAAGCAAGCCTGTAAGCCGGGTTCTGTCTTGGACGATCATCTATCTGGTCCGCCCGTCACCGGGCGGCTCAAGCCTTGAAAGGGAAAACGGCGGGCCGCCTTAGCATTCCCAAAGTTGCTCCGGATGGGGTTTACACGGGACCACAGTTACCTGTGTTCCCTGTGCGCTCTTACCGCACATTTCCACACTTACTCCGCATATGCGAAGCGTTTATTTTCTGTTGCACTATCCTTGAAGTCGCCTTCACCTGCCGTTAGCAGGCATCCTGCCCTGTGGAGCCCGGACTTTCCTCATGCATAAAACACGCGATCATCCGGCTTACTTTTGCTTCACAACATAATTTTATCACAATTTACGGTCAAAATCAAGTGTTTTATTTTGTTACCATTTTTTATTGACACACCGCAAATTTTGTTGTAAAATGTAATTAATTGAATAATGCTTGCATTATCATAAGCATAATAAAAAAGGTAGGGTAGAGCCGTGCATCTAAAATTTGCTATTTGTGAAGATGATACTGAAACATTGAAAAATGAGTACAAGCTGATAGATGATCTGTTAAAAAGCAGGGGATCTGAGTATAGCTTTGACTCATTTGATGATCCCTCAAAGCTGATGTCCTCCAATACAGCTTACGATATAGTCTTTCTCGATATTGAAATGGGCAATATCAACGGCATAGATGTCGGGAAAAAGCTTATTGAGATGAATCAAGACTGCTGTATCTTTTTCATAACAGATTATCCTGCATATATCGATAAGGCATTTGATATAAGGGCGCACAGATATCTTTCAAAGCCGATGGATCCCAAACGCGTAAGCGACGGGCTGGACAGCGCATTGGAAAAATTTAAGGATAAAACAAAGATATTAAAGATAGCCGATACAAGGCTTAAACGCAAAATAGGAATACCTATAATATCCATAGTTTATATTGAAAATATAGGCAGGGGTACAAAAATATACTTCAAATCAGATACGGTCTTCATCACGGACGAGGTATTTTCAAATGTAAAAAAAGCTATTGAAAGCGAGGTGAACTATTTTGCAATGCCGCATCAAAGCTTCTTTGTAAACATGCATTATGTCAGAAGCTTCGACAAGGATGGAGTCAAATTAACCTACGGAACAAAAAACTACGAAACGACAGTTTCACGCAGAGGGTTAGCAGACTTCACCGATAGGATGTTTGAGTATGCAAAATCGTGTATATGAGTTTAAA
>CAJFVT010000150.1 GCA_904420525.1 uncultured Clostridia bacterium
ACAAGGCTGCAAAGGCTGAGCTGTATGCGCCGGACAGAGATACCTGTCTTATGAATATGGCTACGATAATCGTGAAGCAGCTCAAAAAGGCAGGATATCTCAAGGAAATAGACGAGTCGGAGGAGATAAACGCCTGCTCGATAGTTATGCCGGTAGAGATAGACGGCAGGACTGAGGACTGGCTTATAATGTTCAAGAATGAAACGCACAATCATCCTACAGAGATAGAGCCGTTCGGAGGCGCGGCTACCTGTCTGGGCGGAGCTATACGTGATCCGCTGTCAGGACGCTCGTATGTATATCAGGCAATGAGAGTCACCGGCGCCGGAGATCCCAGAAGATCGCTCAGGGAAACGCTTCCCGGCAAGCTGATGCAGAGAAAGATAACACAGAAGGCTTCATCGGGCTACAGCTCGTACGGAAACCAGATCGGTCTTGCAACGGGACAGGTGCAGGAGATCTACGATGAGGGCTATGTCGCAAAGAGAATGGAGATAGGCGCGGTGATCGGCGCCGCTCCCAAGGCGAATGTCATACGCGAGACTCCGGAGAAGGGCGATGTCGTTATCCTGCTGGGCGGACGCACGGGACGCGACGGCATAGGAGGCGCGACAGGCTCCTCAAAGGCGCATACGGAAAAAAGCGTAGTGACCTGCGGCTCGGAGGTACAGAAGGGTAATCCGCCTATAGAGAGAAAGCTCCAAAGGCTTTTCAGAGACAATAAGGTCACAACGCTGATAAAGCGCTGCAATGACTTCGGCGCGGGCGGCGTATCGGTGGCAATAGGAGAGCTGGCTGACGGCTTGAAGATAGATCTTGATAAGGTGCCGAAGAAGTATGAGGGACTTGACGGCACAGAGCTTGCGATAAGCGAATCGCAGGAGAGAATGGCGGTGGTAGTGCGGGCGTCAGACGCGGAATTATTCAAGAAATATGCGCATGAGGAGAACCTTGAGGCGACTGTTGTCGCGGAGGTCACGGACCTTAACAGACTGCAGATGACATGGCGCGGCAAGACGATATGTGATATATCGCGTGATTTCCTGAATACGAACGGAGCAGTGAAAAACACTGATGTTGAGGTCGTTCTTCCGAATGAGGAGGAATGCGCGCTCAGGGTGAAGCCCGGCAGTGATGTGAAAAAACAGTGGCTGGATACACTTTCGGATCTGAACGTATGCTCGCAGAAGGGACTTTCGGAGAAGTTTGATTCCACGATCGGCGCAGGCTCGGTGCTCATGCCGTTCGGAGGAAAATATCAGCTGACTCCGTCGGACGGCATGGCGGCAAAGGTGCCGGTGCTTGAGGGACAGACGAATTCCGCTACTATAATGACCTTCGGCTATAATCCGAAGATCTCGGAATGGAGCCCGTTCCACGGGGCGCAGTACGCGGTAGTGGAATCGGTGTCAAAGGCGGTCGCGCTGGGCGCGGATTATAAGACGGTATATTTGACCTTCCAGGAGTATTTTGAAAGGCTTGGAACGGATAAAAAGCGTTGGGGCAAGCCGTTTGCGGCGCTGCTCGGCGCATACGAGGCCCAGCTCGCGCTGAAGATCGCCGCGATAGGCGGCAAGGACTCTATGAGCGGATCGTTCAATGAGCTGGACGTCCCGCCTACGCTCACATCGTTTGCGGTAGCGCCGGCTAAGGCGGACGGGGTCATCTCGCAGGAGTTCAAAAGGGCAGGATCGTCTCTGGTGCTGTTCAAGCTTGAATACGATGAAAATGAGCTGCCGTGCTATGACAAGCTTAAGACAATGTATGAAAATGTACATGCCGCGATAAAGAGCGGAAAGGTCCTTTCCGCGACAGCTGTGAAGGGCTTCGGTCTTGCGGAGGTCATAGCTAAGTCGGCATTCGGAAACATGCTCGGCGCGGAGCTTAATGACACGGTCGGCAGCGAGCTGCTGTTCGGCGCTCCGATAGGCTCGATACTGCTTGAAGCGGACGGCGAGCTGGAGGGAGGCACCGTAATAGGAAAAGTAACAGATGACGGCAGGCTTTGCGCGTGCGGTGCGGAGCTGCCGCTCAGCGAGGCGTATAAGGCATGGTCCGAGCCGCTTGAAAAGGTGTTCCCGACAAAGGCGGGCAGCTTTACCGAGGAGCCGAAAACATACAGCTATACAAAGAGGGACATAACGGTCGCATCGGAGAAATTCGCAAAGCCCAGGATATTCATACCTGTATTTCCGGGAACGAACTGTGAGTACGACACGGCGCGCGCATTTGAGAGAGCGGGCGGAGCGGCTGACGTGTTCGTTATACGAAATCTAACGGCAGCAGATGTTTCGGAGTCGCTTGCGGAGATGAAAAAGCGTATAGATAATTCTCAGATAGTAATGCTTCCGGGCGGCTTTTCCGGCGGCGATGAGCCGGAGGGCTCTGGCAAATTCATAGCCACAGCGTTCAGGAACCCGCAGGTAAAGGAAGCGGTCATGAACATGCTCAGAAACCGTGACGGACTGATGCTGGGCATATGCAACGGCTTCCAGGCGCTTGTAAAGCTTGGACTTGTTCCGTACGGTGAGATAAGAGATCTCGACGAGAGCATGCCGACGCTTACGTTCAATACTATAGGAAGGCATATCTCAAGAATGGCGTACACAAGGATAGCCTCGAACAAGTCGCCGTGGTTTGCCAATACCGAAACCGGCGATATCCACACGATCGCGCTTTCGCACGGCGAGGGACGCTTTATAGCGTCGCCAGAGCAGATCGAGGCTCTTGCCGCAAACGGGCAGATCGCTACACAGTATGTGGATCTGAACGGCGCGGCTACCTATGACAGCGAATGGAATCCGAATGGCTCTGCCGCGGCGGTAGAGGGTATCCTCAGCCCTGACGGACGGATCCTTGGAAAAATGGGACACAGCGAGCGTATCGGAGATAATATAGCGAAAAATGTTCCCGGAGCAAAGGATCAGAAGCTGTTTGAGGCCGGTGTGGGTTATTTTAAATGATCTCACAAAAAATCTTCAAAAAATTTGAGAAATTTCAAATTTACTCTTGAAGTTTAGAGAAAAATGTGTTAGAATATATGTATTGTTGATTAAGAATATAGGGCGATGATGATCGAGTCCGCGCGATCTCATACTGTGAACCGTGTCAGATGGGGAACCAAGCAGCACTAAGCAGATCTTGGGATGTGTTGCGGGTAGCTCGATCGGAGCCTTTATTTTTGAATATTATACCGAATTTCGGACGGGTGTATCTGAAAGACTGCGTTCAACGAAGTTCAGATGAGATTTTCGGCATGAAACAAAATGAGTCTTCGTATACGCCCTGTCATATAGATACAGTCCGCCGGAATGCGGACGTTTTTTTTTGACCGGTGAAGGAGGGTAGGATAATGGCGCATCAGGCTATATACAGAAAATGGCGGCCTATGGTATTTGACGATGTGGTCGGTCAGAGCCATATAACAAGGACGCTGAAAAATCAAATAATCTCCGGAACGGTCGGTCATGCATACCTGTTCTGCGGCACCCGCGGAACGGGAAAGACCACATGCGCGAAAATATTGTCGCGCGCGGTAAACTGCCTTGATCCGCGGGACGGGAACCCGTGCAACGAATGCGCGGTATGCCGCGGTATAATAGACGGATCTATCATGGACGTTACGGAGATGGACGCGGCGTCGAACAACGGCGTTGAGGATATACGCGGAGTACTCGACGATGTGAACTATGTCGCGTCGGAGGCAAAATATACAGTCTATATAATCGACGAGGTGCATATGCTTTCTCCAAGCGCCTTCAACGCGCTGCTCAAAACGCTCGAGGAGCCGCCGGAGAACGTTATATTCATTCTTGCCACAACGGAGGCGCATAAGGTGCCGCAGACGATCCTTTCGAGGTGTCAGAGGTTTGATTTCAGGCGCATAGGCGCGGACGACATAATAGTGCGCATGAAGGAGATAGCGTACGGCGACGGTTACCGACTTACTGACGGCGCTTACAGGATGCTGGCGTCCTTGGCGGACGGTTCGATGCGTGACGGGCTGAGCATAATGGAGCGGGTGATAGCGGCGTCCGGGAATGATATAACGGAGGAGACCATCGTAAGCACGCTGGGTATATCAACTCTTGATTCGGTGTTCGAGCTTACAGAGGCGATAATAGGCGGCGACGCCGGAGCGGTCGTTGAGCTGATCGACAAGGCTCTTTCGGAGGGAAAGGATCTGACGCAGCTCTCAAATTCAATGCTGGAGCATTTCAGGGCGCTTATGATATGCAAGCTTTCAAGGTCGCCGGAGTCGCTGCTGAATTACGAGCCGCAGACTATTGTACAGCTCAAGGCTCAGAGCGAGAGGCTGACTTTTGAAAAGCTGGAGCACGCTTCGGCGCTCATAGCCTCGGCACAGGCCGATGCAAGATTGGCAAGGTCGCCCAGACTGATCTACGAGCTGGCATATATAAAGCTCGCCAGACCGGAGATAGACCGGTCGCCGGAGGCTGTAATGGACAGGCTTGCAACGGTGGAGCAGAGGCTTGCCGGAGGCGCGGCGGTGCAGTCCGGACCGGTGCAGACCGGTGACAGGGCGGAGAAAAAGGAAATACTGGACCGCCTGGCGGCGATAGAGACCGCGCTTAAAAACGGCGCGGCGCCGGCGGCCGAAGCTGTGAAAAAAACGGAGAAGCCGGTAAAAAAAAAGCCCTCGGCACGGCTGTACTCGCCGATACCTGAGGATGAGCTGTACTATGATTATCCGACGGCAAAGCTGGCAAGAAACTGGAGCAGCATAATGGCGACGATGTCCCAGCGCAAAAATCCGTATTTCATCCCGCTGAAAAACTGCACAACGACCTTTGATGCGGAGGGGATAATAATCCTTGCTCCTGAGGAACGCAAGGGCTTCACTCAAAGAGTTGCGGTCAATCATTTGGAAGAGATACGGGAGGCGTTTCGCAGCGTAACGGGCACTGAATATACTATAAAGATAGCAAGGCGCTCTGATCTGGATGACAGCATGGTATTAAATCCATTCACGCTCCCAAAAAAGCCGGGCGGCGGTGAGGATACGGGGTCTGAGGAGTATGATCCGAAGTCCTCCGGGGAAAAGTCGGAGCAGGAGGATCTTTTCAATAAATTTATTGAGAAATTTTCGGATATAATAACTGATGCGGACAGGACCTTGTCATTCGGCGCGGACGCCAAGCCGGAGTTCGGGGAGCAGTCGGTATTATCGCTCGATGATGATGATGACGATCAGGAGGAATTCCTGGAGGAGAGCGAGCTTCGTTCAGAGAACGAGGAAGAATGAGGTAAGGAAGTAATTATGGAGTCTCATGGAGGCTTCCGATTACAATAGATGAATAAAAAAGAAAGAGGTATATTATTATGGGTAAGTATAAGGGTTTTTCAGGTTCGGGAATGAATCAGAAGCAGAATATGAACAGCGTTATCAAGCAGGCGCAGAAGATGCAGGAGGAAATGGAGCGCGTTCAGAAGGAGACTGAGGAAGAGCAGGTCGAAGCGTCGGCAGGCGGCGGCGCTGTAAAGGTCGTGGTAAGCGGCAAAAAGGAGCTTGTATCGCTTAAGATAGATCCTGAGGCGGTGGATCCTGAGGATGTTGAAACTCTTGAGGATATGATCGCGGCGGCTGTGAACGAGGGAATAAAGAAAGCGGACGAGCTCATGGCTGAAAGAATGGGCGCGATAACCGGCGGAATAAACATTCCGGGACTGTTCTGATGTATTCCGCTGTAATAGAGGAGCTGATCGAAAAATTCGAGCGTCTGCCCGGTATAGGACACAGGAGCGCGGAGAGGATAGCGTTCTATATATTGGAGCACATGTCTGACGAGGACGCCGGTATGATGGCAAACGCGATAGTCAGCGCGAAAAAGACGATCCGTCTTTGCGAGCAATGCCAAAATCTGACGGACAGCAGCCCTTGCTCTATATGCTCATCACCGAAGCGGGACAGATCGATAATATGCGTAGTGGAGAGTCCTGAGGATGTGTCAGCTATTGAGAATACACATGAGTATAACGGGCTTTATCATGTCCTGCACGGTGCGCTTTCGCCTATGGACGGCATAGGACCGGATGATATAAAGATAAATGAGCTGTTGCTGCGCTTGAGCGGCGGTGAGGTCAAGGAAGTGATCCTTGCTACGAACCCCACGGTAAACGGCACTGCTACGGCTGTGTATATATCCAAGCTGCTTTCGCCGTTTGAAGTGAATGTAACAAGGATAGCTCACGGCATACCCATCGGCTCCGATATAGAATACGCTGATAAAATAACGCTTATAAAGGCGATGGAAAGCCGAACGCCGATGAACGGCTGAAAATGCTTTTTTACTTCCTCATATGACGGTACTCGGAGGGAGTAACGCCGTAGTTTTCACGAAATATACGGTTAAAGGTACACTGGCTGCCGAAGCCGGACATGGAGTATATATCTGTTATGCTTTTCCTTGTGGTACGCAGCAGGTTTGCGGCGCAGTCGGAACGGAGCTTGCCCAGATATTTGGGCAGGCTCATTTTTATGCGCGCACTGAATATACGTGAAATATAGTATTTGCTTACGGAGAATTCCTTTGTGAGCCGCTCGACAGTGATATCCTCGCGGAAGTTGGCGGCTATAAAGTCCATGACCTTGCGTGAAAGATCCTCTATCGGGTCAGTCGTGATGGGCATAAGCTCCAGCTTTTTGTACAGCTTTATCATTATTATCATTGCCCATGCCGCCTGTTCAACAAAATCACCGCATTTTGATATCTCGGAAAAAGCCATTTTCACGGCGGGATCTACATCCGTGATAACGGGATCCTTGGGGACAGCGGAATGAAGATCGGGAAATCTGCCGCCGAACAGCTGCGGCGAGCATATCACAAAGACGGCACTGGTGCTGCGCCATTCAGGTCTGTGATATGTATGTATTATCTCAGGGAATATCACGGCGGCCTCGCCCTGCATTATCTCATATTCCTTTCCGCCTATGTTTATATGCTGGCCGTGCTTGAAAACGTACACAAGCTCTACCTCGTCATGTATATGCGAACGGAACTGGAGCTCGCGGTGATTGTGTATGACCTCGATGTGCTCCGGTCTTAGCTCATAAAAGGGTGTCATATTTTTCTCCTTTTCTTTTACACGGTGGCCGCGAAATTTTCAGCTTGCGGCCTTTTATTATATTATCTGATTTTTGACTTGATCATTTTCTTTTTTGACTATAATTATATCACTGTTTATGTTATAATTCAAGTATAGGATAAGTAAAAATCAAAAAAGTTTTGTACGGTATGACTATGTACAACGGAAAGGAGCGACTATGAAGAGAAAAAATTTGATCGCGTCAATACTGTGTGCGGCAATGGCGGTGTCAAGCGCGGCAGTCCCGGCGATGGCGAATGATGCGTCTGAAACGAGCATCACATATTCTGACGGAAAAGCGGTCATCACATCGGAAAGCGGCGAAGCTGGTGTGCTTGTCTATGCCAAGTACACAGACGAAGTGCTTGATGGGATCGAGCTTTACCCTGTGGATCCGGTTAACGGCTCTGCGGAGATCAGTATCGACGCTTCAGAAGGAGGAAAGCTGATGCTTTGGAACAGTGTAGAGGATATGGTGCCGCAGTGTGATGCGGTAGATGTGGAGCCGGAGCATGCGGATGACGGTCCTATATATCTTGACACATCGTATTCATACGAGGAAAGAGCGGCCGACCTTGTTTCAAGGATGACGCTTGAGGAAAAGGCGGCACAGCTGGGATATCAGGCTCCGGCGATAGAGCGGCTTGGCGTTCATGAGTATAACTATTGGATGGAATGTCTGCATGGGGTAGCGCGTCAGGGAAAGGCTACGAACTATCCGGCACCGCTCGCGCTCTCCAATACGTGGAACCGTGAGCTGATATATCAGATCGCGGATGAGACCTCTACTGAGGCAAGAGCGAAGAACAACAGATATAATTTGTCATATTACACTCCTACGATCAATCTTGCGCGCGATCCGCGCTGGGGAAGAAACGAGGAGACCTACGGCGAGGATCCGTATCTTACCGGACAGCTGGGCGCGGAGTTTGTTGAGGGCATGCAGGGTGATGACGAGCAGTATACGAAGATCATCGCTACGATAAAGCACTTTGCGGCAAACAACAATGAAAGAAACCGCCGGGGCGGCTCCTCACTGATGAGCGAGTACAATTTTAGGAATTACTATACAAAGGTGTTCAAAAACGTCACGGAGCAGGTAATGCCGGGCGCTGTGATGTCGTCCTACAATGCGACTACTATAACCCGTAACGGAGAGTATCTGTACAACTACAAGCCTTCGGCGTCAAATTCGTATCTGCTTACAGATATACTCAGAAGAAACTGGGGCTTTGACGGATATGTTACGACTGACTGCGGTGCGGGCGAGGATCTTGTAACGAACGAGCAGTACAGGCTCGGCGCGCTCGGCAGCGCGGATGAGCCTGATGAAGCGTATATAGCGGAGGCTCTCAAATCGGGAATGGATCTTGAATGCAACCTCAGCGGCGGGAACCGTTCAACGGTGCTTGCGGCTGACGCTGTAAATAACGGGTATATAACAGAGGAGGAGCTTGAAACAGTCATATATCATCTGTTCCTGCAGCGATTCAAGACCGGTGAGTTCGATGAGGATGCCGAGACATACCGCGGCTACACCGACGCGGATATAGAATCGGACGAGCATGTTGCCACTGCGGAAGAGGCGGCGGAGGAAAGCTGGGTGCTTCTGAAGAATGATAACGGCATACTTCCGCTGAGCGACAGCGTCAAAAAAGTAGCGGTAGTGGGTGATCTTGCGGACGATCTGGTACTCGGCGACTATACCGGAACACCGGAAAAGACCGTTACGCCGATCGAGGGGATAACCGAGGTCTTGGGCGCTAAGGGCGCAGAGGTGAGACATGTAGGAGCTGTGGATGAAACGACGCCGCTTTACAATATAAAAAGCATATCTCTCGTTAAAGAGGACGGATCAAGAACTGAGCTGGATCTCTCTCAGGTGCAGGCGGTTGAGGGAATGAACGAGGATTTCACTGAGGTGACGCCGCAGCTTTCGGCATATATACCTAATGTTAATTTTGAGAACGTAGTATCGGTAGAGATAGAGATGGCTACGGGAACGATGTGGGGCGGCTCGCTCAATATTGCTTACGGGCAGGGCGGACCTACGGTAGCGTCAGTAAGCTCGCGGCATACTGAGGACAGCGATACATACGTTGTCTGCAGCGGCGAATATACCGGCGCTGACGGCGGCTATAACGGCACGCGCGATATGTATATTTCCGCTACTGCAGCGACACGTGAATTTTCACCTGAGGAATTTGCGGCGGAGCTTGACTGGGCGGATGTGATCATAGCCTACACCGGCACGATCCCGAAGCAGGACGGCTTCGGCGAATCGGACGCGGCAGAGTCGAACGACCGCGAGGATATAGATATACCTGCTCATCAGACTCATGTCCAGCCTCTGTGCGATTCGGAGTATGCGGACAAGACAGTCGTTGTGATGTCGACAGTCGGGCAGATGAACGTTGAACCGTTCAAGGATAAATGCGCGGCGATACTATGGACGTCGTACAACGGACAGACGCAGGGCACGGCTCTGGGCAGGGTGCTTTCGGGCGAGGTGAACCCGTCCGGACATCTTACAACGACCTGGTACGCAAATTCGGATATTGAGAAGCTTGAGCTTGTCAACAACACAAATCAGACGATAGACGGTATAACAGGAAAGTATACAGACTACGATATTCAGGCGGAGGACGGCAGACCGGGCAATACATATATGTATTATACAGGAACGCCGGTTTATCCGTTCGGCTACGGGCTTTCCTACACAGATTTTACATATTCCGGTATTAGACTTGACAGGGACAGCGTTGACGCGAACGGCTCGGTAACAGCGGAGATAACGGTGACTAACAGCGGCGGCAGAGCGGGATATGAGGTGGTGCAGATGTATGCCGCTCATCCCGGCGCCGGCGAGGGTCTAACGCCGAAGAAGCAGCTGCAGGGCTTTGAAAAGATATATCTTGAGCCGGGCGAGAGCAGGACGGTAGCCTTTACGCTGGATATGAAGGATATGTATATCTTTGACGAGGCTGCCCAGAAGGATATAGTTCCGAACGGTGAATACACGATATATATCGGAAAGGATTCATCGGATGAAAGCAATTCTGCAAGGGTGAACGTTTCGGGAACGCTGGAATCGAAGCTCAAGACGGTAAAGGCGATGCCGGACGGCGTGACACTGAACGGGCTTATCGCTGAGGACGGCACAGAGCTTGAGGCAAAGACCGTTATAGATCCGCGTGTTTCGGCGGTCATGAGTGATGAGACGGTTTTGAAGGACTTTGAGGTCGTTCTCACAAGCTCGGATCCTGAGGTAGCG